>JAGCLT010000029.1 GCA_017646825.1 Clostridia bacterium
ACGTTTTTATCGTGAAGAGCCATCTGGATTTTTTCGTAGCAGTACTTGTCGTGCATATAATGAATGATGTTTAAAGTATTTACATATACACCTGCAAGCCATTCCATCATATTGTCATATTTTTCCATAACGTCATCATAATCAAGATACTCGTCAGTTACAGGGCGGTACTTAGGACCAACCTGTTTCCCTGATATTTCGTCAACACCGCCGTTAATAGCGTAAAGAAGACATTTTGCAAGGTTTGCTCTTGCTCCGAAAAACTGCATTTCTTTACCAAGTCTCATTGAAGAAACGCAACAAGCAATGGCGTAGTCGTCACCATGAGTAAATCTCATTAAATCATCATTTTCGTATTGAACTGAAGATGTTTCAATAGAAATCTTTGCACAGTATCTTTTAAAGTTTTCAGGCAGACTTACCGACCACAAAACTGTTAAGTTTGGCTCAGGTGCAGGACCTAAGTTCACAAGAGTATGCAAATATCTGTAAGACATTTTTGTAACCATGTGGCGTCCGTCAATAGCCATACCGCCAATTGACTCTGTTACCCACTGAGGGTCCCCTGAGAACAAAGCGTTATATTCAGGTGTACGGGCAAATTTAATCATACGAAGTTTCATAATGAAATGGTCAACCATTTCCTGAATTTCAGACTCTGCATATACGCCCTTTTCCAAGTCACGCTTTGAGTAAATATCTAAAAATGTTGAAGTTCTGCCCAATGACATTGCAGCACCGTTTTGTTCTTTTACTGCTGCAAGGTAGCCGAAATAAAGCCACTGAATAGCCTCTTTGGTATCCTTTGCAGGTTTAGAAATGTCATAACCGTAAGACATTGCCATTTCTTTAAGACTTTGTAGTGCCCGTATTTGTTCTGACAATTCTTCTCTTATTCTTATTACTTCCGCATACATTGCGCTTCTGGTTGTGATTTTCTGCTCTTCCTTGTCCTCAATAAGTCTGTCAACACCGTAAAGAGCAACACGTCTGTAGTCACCTATAATTCTGCCTCTGCCGTAAGCGTCAGGCAAACCTGTTATAATATGGCTTGAACGACATGCTCTCATTTCGGGAGTGTAAGCATCAAAAACACCTGCATTATGAGTTTTTCTGTGTGTGGTGAAAAATTCCTTGATTTCAGGGTCTATAGTATAGCCGTTATCAGCACAGGCTTTTTCCGCCATACGGATACCGCCGTAAGGCATCAGCGCTCTTTTTAAAGGCTTGTCCGTCTGAAAACCCACAATCTTTTCTTTTTCTTTATCCAAATACGCGGGGCCGTGTGAGGTAATTGTAGATATAACTTTAGTGTCCATATCAAGCACTCCGCCCGCTTTACGTTCCTGCTCAAACAAATCCAAAACCTGTTCCCAAAGGGCAACAGTATTTTTAGTAGGCGCTTCAAGAAAACTCTCGTCGCCGTCGTACGGAGTAAAATTATGTTTGATGAAACTTCTTACGCTGATTTCAGTAGCCCAGGTACCATTTTTAAAGCCATCCCACTGTTCAAAGTTATATTTCATAATTCATTTCTCCCTTTTAATTGTTCCATCGTTTATATTTTATCACAAAACAATAATTCTATCAAGTAAAAACTTGACAATTAATATTATTTTATATACAATTACAAATTGGAGGTTGATTATATGCTTATTATTGTACGCCACGGACAAAGCGAGGCAAATTTAACCCACAGTTTTGCAGGTCACTGGAACATAAACCTCACCGAACTTGGTGAAAAACAAGCCAGATTAAGTGCCGACTACGTCTATAAAAATTATAAAATTGATAAAATTTATGCAAGTGATTTAAAAAGAGCCTTTAATACTGCAAAAGCACTTGCTGACATTACAGGTCTTACTGTTATTCCGTCACAAGAACTTCGTGAAATTTCTGCAGGTGAATGGGAAGAACAACTGTTTTCCGACCTTGCAACAGAATATCACGAAGACTTTTATGTGTGGCTGAACGACATCGACAATTGCCGTACAACAAAGGGCGAAAGCGTAGCAGAACTGAAAGCCAGAGTAGTAAATGAAATCACAAAACTCGCCAAAGAAAATGTTGGCAAAACAGTTTATGTTGCTACTCACGCCACACCAATCAGAGCACTTATGTCACATATTACAGGACAAAAAATGAGTGAAATCGACTGGGTATCAAACGCCTCTTTAACCTATATCGACTACGTTGACGAAAAACTTGAAATAATAAAATCGGGTTTTGACCAACACTTAAAAGAATTAAAAACAGAACTGCCTAAAGGGGTATAACCCTTTAGGCAGTATTATTATCTGTTCAAAATTAATTTTGTAAGTTCAACAGGTTCTACAATTTTTCCGTCTTTATATACTCTCATATTACCTGATGCGATTTCGTCAATTAAAATTACTTCGTCATTATTATATCCGAATTCAAATTTAATATCCCACAAATCAAGGCCGATAGTTTTTAAGTCGTCTGCAACGATTTTTGTGATTTTAAGTGTCTGCTCTTTCATACTTGCAAACATTTCTTCGCTCATAACTCCAAGTGCAGCAAGGCCTTCGCTTGTAACTAACGGGTCGCCCTTTTCGTCGTTTTTAAAAGTACATTCTACATAACCGCCGGGAAGTGGTGTACCATCTTCTATATATTCGCCGTAACGGCGGATGAAACTTCCTGTTGCAACAAGTCTGCAGATAACTTCAAGACCGTGCCCGAAAACTTTGCCGGGAAGCACTTCCATAGTAGCCTCGTCAATGTCTGCACTGACATAATGTGTCTTTATTCCTGCTTCTTTCAATAAATCAAAATAGTAAACTGATGTTCTTAAGTTTGCTTTACCGATACCCTCGATTTTTAAACCTACTGAGTTTTCGCCGGGGTCAAAAACACCGTCTTTACCTGTGCAGTCGTCTTTAAATTTAAGCATCACATTGCCGTTGTCAAGACTGTAAACATCTTTAGTTTTTCCTTCGTAAACTTTTTTCATACTTTTGCCTCCCAAATATTAATACATTAACGAATATATTTTAACACATTTTAACGTAATATTCAATAGTTACAAAAAAATTTTTATACACCTCTGAAACCTCGTCCGATAATTTCGCTTGTAGTGGTGATTATAATAAAAGAGCCGGGGTCAATTTGTTTGATTTTTTTACGAAGAGAAATTGCTTCAAAGCGTTTGCAAACAGTATGTATCTATATTTCAACAAAAAATAAAAAACAGCATAATTTGCTGTTTTTTAACCATTTTTATTCAATTATAGCCTTGTCTGTAAATTTTACTTTTAAATCTTCAGGTGCCTCGTACTGTTCAAAAACTTCTATAACATTTTCTTCCTTTAAAAGTTCTCCCGGAACATACAAAGTGTATTGGGGGCCCACGTTCCAGTGTCTGCCCAAATTAAATCCGTTTACAAACACAAATCCTTTGTTAAAACTTCTCATATCAAGAAATGTATCAACACCTGGCTTTGCTTTAAAAGTACCCTTATAAAAAGCAGGTCCTTTTTTACCGAAATCCTTTGTGTACTTAAGTCCGTCAAGAGTTTTAAAGGACAAACTGATGTTTTCCCAGTTGTAAAGTTGTGCAATACTTAAAAGTACGCCCTCAGGGAGCCCTTTTTGTTCTGCAATTCTGTAACCGTAATTAATTCGTCCGCAGTTTTCTACCAGCAGTTCAAGTTTTACCTTTTCTCCTACTTTGGTATCAATTGCCATAGTATCACTGTCTCTGTCTCGCATTACAGTCCCCTTAAATTCGCCGTTTGCATACACATCAACTCTGTCTTTGGGATTTAAAAATGTAAACTCACAACCATCACCAAAACCATCAACATAAGTTCTGTAAAGTACATATCCGTAGTCTTGGTCAAGTTCTTCAAAAGTCATAGGCACTACACTTTTTGTGCATTTGAAATTATCAAGATTGTCAAACAAATATGCCACGCTGTCAAAAGTTACGTCCTGTGGCTTTTGTACGGAGTAATCAAGTTTCGGCATTGGAGGCTCAGGCTGACCTAAATATTTCCACAAACGCTTTCTGCATTCAAAATACTTTTCGGTGGGTAACCCCTGCTCGTTAATTAAAGCGACAACGTCGTAACTTGTGGTAATTGGTATGTATTTATTTGCCGCATCGGCAGGTGCGTTAAAGGTTTTACCAAAGTTTGCACCGTTTAAAAATCCAAAGTTTGTACCACCTGTAAACATATAAAAATTAAGCATTCCACCATTTACCAGTGCCGCTTCATAACCGTCTGCCACTTCTTTTACGTCTCTCGGGCAGTAGGGTTCTCCCTTGTGCACTGCTCTTCCTGACCAGTATTCGGGCAACAGCGGTGGAAAATCAGGTCTTTGCTGTTTTGCAATTTCTATAGTTTCCGCACTTGCAAGGCGATAGTTAAAGCCACCCCATATTCCGTCAACAAGACCAAACTTCATCATAAAATTACAAGTTCCGTCTGATGTGTATAAGGGCACATCTACTCCACGCTCTGTCAGCATATCAGCAAGTTGTTTCATATAAATATGGTCGTTACCGTAACTGCCGTACTCGTTTTCCACTGTAACTGCAATAATAGGTCCGCCGTTTGTAGAAAGATACGGTATAAATTTAGGGCATAAAACATCGTAGTAATCCTTAACGTGTTTCATATACTTTTCGTCATGAGACCTAAGAGCCATTTTTTCTTTCCCAAGCCAATAGGGAAGTCCGCCCTTGTCCCACTCACTGCAAATATACGGGGTAGGTCTGAAAAGGCACTTAAGTCCCACTTCGTCAACCAGTTTCAAAAATCCCTCAAGGTCGCAAAGTCCCTCAAAATTGAACTGACCTTTTTCGGGCTCGTGCAAATTCCAGGGCACATAGGTTTGTACTGTATTAAGTCCAAAGGCTTTCATAAGTTCCAGTCTTCTTTTTAACCCTCCCGGATAAATCCTGAAATAATGAATGTCACCGCTTATAATGTAAAAAGGCTCGTCATCAAGATATGACATTTTGTTTTTAAAGTTTAATAATGGCATTTTTTCACACTCCATTGACTGATTTACAATTTTATAATATAATTATATTGTGATAAAACTCATAAGTCAACATAAATAACTTGTAGAAAGTATAAGGATATTGCTATGTATATTGAAACAAAGAAAAATATTGAAACTGTTCTTCCCGTAATACCTACATATATCGGCTACACAACCAGTCAGGGGAAAACCGTAAGACCAAAGGGCGCAGAAAGAAACCTTGTTATCTGGGTAACAGAAGGCGAAGGCTATTTTGTGTGCGAAAACGAAAGAAGGTTGCTTACGAAAGGACAGGGTTTTTTTGTAAGAAAAGGTGTTCCTCACAGTTACGAAAAACAGGCAGAACCCTTTTCCACTATGTGGGTGAGTTTTTTAAGGGGCGAAGAACTTCTTGACTATTACAAAATCAAAGACAGTTTCTTTTTTGACACTCCTGCCTTTATCGGTCAAACAACCATGGAACTGATGGATTTTTGCGAACACACCTCAGGTGCAACCCTTAAAAGTTCACATACAATGGTGTGGCTCTGTGAACTTCTGGAATTTGTGTTTAAAAAAGAATAAACAAAAACACAAAGAGCA
>JAGCLT010000030.1 GCA_017646825.1 Clostridia bacterium
GAAAAAAGTAAATAATAAAAACAGTTCTAAAAATGCATTTGGAGATTTGGAGGTAAATATGGATATTTTTGCTGTTTTAAATTTAATTGGCGGTCTTGTTTTGTTCCTATACGGCATGGACCTTATGGGTGACAGTTTAAAGAAACTGGCAGGAGGAAAACTTGAATCTGTTCTTGCGAAACTTACCGCAAGCAGATGGAAAGGACTTCTTCTTGGGTTTGTTGTGACAGCGGTTATACAGTCGTCGTCAGCCACAACTGTTATGCTTGTGGGTTTTGTTAACTCGGGCATTATGAAGTTAGGGCAGACCATAAGTGTAATAATGGGTGCCAATATTGGTACAACTGTTACATCATGGCTTTTAAGTACTAATGACATCAGCGGGACTGCTTTTGTGCTGAAACTTTTAAAACCCGATTCTTTTACTCCTGTTCTTGCGGCAATAGGTCTTATTATGAATATGACCGCAAAAGATGACAGAAGAAGAAACACATCCACTATTCTTATAGGTTTTGCAATACTTATGTTTGGTATGGATATGATGAGTAGTGCGGTAGAGGGTTTAAGAGATAATCCTACATTTACTTCTTTACTTACAACTTTTTCAAATCCCGTTATAGGCATTGTGGTTGGTACTTTGTTTACCGCTATTATTCAGTCATCATCAGCATCTGTTGGTGTTTTGCAGGCACTTTCTATGTCCTGCCTGATTCCATTTTCAACTGCAATTCCCGTAATACTTGGACAGAACATTGGAACAACTATTACGCCTATTATTTCTGCCGTAAGCGGTAACACAGAGTCAAAGCGAGTTGCATTTACCTGTCTTTATATCAAAATGATTGGTGTAATTATTGTTGCAGGTGTTTTTTATCTGCTTAACAATTTCCTGAACTTTTCGTTTATGGCTGATTATGTCGGACCTACAACTATAGCGGTAGTTCACACTTTGTTTAACATAATTTCAACAATTATTCTTATTCCTTTTTGCTCCTTCTTTGAAAAAATTGCAATCAGGACAGTTAAGAGCAGAAAAGAGGAAAAAGAACGCGATATATTCGCTACACTTGATGAACGTTTCCTTGAAATGCCATCATTTGCTGTGGAAAAGTGTAAAGACCTTGTAAATGATATGGCAAAAATTTCATTTAACGCTTTTAAAAAGGCTACAATACTTATGAAAAACTATGACAGTGCTGTGTTTAATGAAGTAGATGAACTTGAATCAATGATTGATAAGTACGAGGATAAGACCAGTTCTTATCTTGTTAAAATTGCAGGTACAAATATGTCTTTAAAAGACAGTAAAATTGTTTCTGAGCTTCTTCACTGCATAGGCGATATTGAAAGAATTTCTGACCACGCACTTAACATTGCTGAGGTGGCAAAAGAGATTCACGATAAAGGCATTACTTTCTCCGAAAAAGCAATGGCTGACATTGAAGTTATTACTGCTGCTGTTGATGAAATTCTTGAACTTTCAGTGGATGCACTTGTAAATGAAGATGTTGAAAAGGCATCATTGGTAGAACCTTTAGAACAGGTTATAGATAAACTTAAAAGAGTTATCAAAAATGGTCATATTTCACGTCTCAGACATGGCGACTGCACAATGGAGCTTGGTTTTATTCTTTCTGATTTGCTTACAAACTACGAGAGAATTTCAGATCATTGTTCCAACATTGCTGTATGCTTCATAGAAATTGCCAACGATTCATTTGAAACTCATGAATATTTAAAGCAGGTTAAATCAGGCGGAGCAAACTTTGATGAAATGTTTGAAGCATACAATCAGAAGTACAATATTGCAAATTAGTCCATATAAGCTAATGTGATTTAAAATAAGAGGTAATATATGAGATATTCTGATAGTTTTGGAAGAAAAAGTTCAAGAATACTTTTAGGTACTGCTTATTTTGGTGATGGTATCACTAAAGAAGATGCGTTTTTGATGATGGACAAATTTCGTGAAATGGGTGGAACGCATATTGATACCGCGAGGCTTTATGCAGATGGAAAAGCAGAAGAAGTCGTGGGAGAATGGATACGGTCCCGAAATGCAAAAGAAATGATAGTTTCCACTAAAGGCGGATACTATGATATGGATTTGGGTGAAAATCCCAGAATAAACAGAACAGATATTTCTTTTGATTTGGAGCAAAGTCTTCAGGCTTTAAAAACAGATGCTGTTGAGTTTTACTGGCTTCACAGAGACGATGAAAACATGTCGGTTGAAGAAATTGTCAATATGATGAACGACCTTGTAAAATCAGGGAAAATCCTGAAATTCGGTGCATCAAACTGGACTGCAAAAAGAATTGAAATGGCAAATAAGTATGCAAAGAACAATGGGCTTATGGGTTTCTCCGCAAGTCAGATACGATTTAATCCTGCGTACTGTCTTGGTGAAAGAACAGGCCTTGTGGGAATGGATGATAACCAGTTTAGATTTTATAAGGAAAACAATATGCCTGTTGTTGCATATTCTTCCCAGGCAAAAGGGTTCTTTTCAAAATTAGCAGAGCAGGGAGAAAATGCTCTTTCGGAAAAAGCAAAAAAACGTTATTTTTGTCAGGAGAATATAAACCGAACAGAGGTTTTGAAAAGGTTGTCACAAAAATATAACCGAAGTATTGCAGCAATAATCTGCGGTGCTTTTTCAAGCTTTGAAGTTCCCGAAGTTTTCCCTGTAATTGGCGGAAGCAAATTGGAACAGATAGAACAGTCGCTTACAGGTGCAGATGTAAAGATTGACCAATCAGAACTCGTTGAGATTTTTAAAATGGAGATATAAAAAAATGACCCTTGGCTTAAAGGTCGAGGTTGACAAGGAAGTAATGGTTTTGAAGCCTGATTTTCTGTTTATGCTTCGTAAAAAAATCCCAAAATACGACAGTATTACGGAATTTTTGTTACTTGCCTAATTCAAAAAATCAGATATTCAAAACTGCAAAGCATCCTAAAATCAAAATTTTTTGATGAAGTTCAAGGCGAATAGAGCCCATAATCCTGTCGGATATGGGCTCTATTTAACGCAGAAATTCGC
>JAGCLT010000031.1 GCA_017646825.1 Clostridia bacterium
CGGAGTACTGTCCTGTCAGGTTATAAGTAACGTTCCCAGTGCAGTTTTGCTTTCTAAATTTACTGCCAATTACCCTGAACTTTTAGTTGCGGTAAATATCGGTGGTGCAGGAACACTTATTGCTTCTTTGGCAAGTCTTATAACTTTTCGTGAATACATAAAAAGACAACCTGACAAAGCACTGTCCTACTTAAAGAAATTTACTTTTTATAATTTGGTGTTTTTAATAATTTTATATGTCATTATGAGCATTGTTTTATAGGGGGATTATTATGACTAAAACCGTTATTGAAAAATGGTACAAAAAACTTGCTTTTAAATGTGATTATGATGAGCAGTTTTATAACTGTCTTAACAATATTGAAATCTCTCCCGATACTGCTATTGATAATTATGATTTAAAATGTGAAGATTTAAAGAAAAACCTTTTAGCAGTACTTTATATGTGTGAAAGCGTTGAGAGTTTTTACAATGAAAAAGGAATAAGTGAAGAAATTTTAATTGATACACTTAAAGACATCGTAAGATGGACAGATGTATGGACCGATTTTAACGGATATTTATGTTATGGTGAAATGAGTTGGATTGCATTACATCTTAAGTGCAAACTTTTTAAACTCGGACGGCTCCAGTTTGCTATGGACGATACATGGTGGGAAGTAGAAGAACTTGGTATTAAAGAAAAAGACCCTGTTTTAGGTGTTCATATTCCAAGGGTTGGCTCACTTGCAAAAGATAAAGTAGTTGCATCTTTTAAATGGGCAAACGAGTTTTTCCCAAAGTATTTCCCCGAACATAACTACAGATACTTTTGTTGCAAATCATGGCTTTTAGACGATACGTTAAAAGAGTTCCTGCCCCCCGACAGCGGAATTGTATCTTTTGGAGATATGTTTACAAAAATAGAAGAAGAGCCACACGACAGCATATTGAATTTCGTTTTCGGCAAAGGTGCAACAAGGGATAAAATTGACAGTTATAAGTGCGACACTACACTTACCAAAGGCATAAAACAATATATTAAAGAGGGTAAAGAATTTCACTTAACAAGAGGATATATAAAAGCGGATAATATTTAATTATCCGCTTTTTGTTTTACTTTTCTATTGTGATTGTGTGTGTTCTTGTTGAACTATTGTTTGGTGCAAGTTTTATTATGCCTTTCTTTTTCGTAAAGTCGTAATCGCTTGTAGTGTAATCGGGAATACCACACCAGGGCTCTATGCATACATATTTACTGTTTTTAACAGTCCAGATAAGTAATGCTTCAAAGTCTTTAAAATCAACTCTTAAGCACTTGTTATCATTTTTCAGTTTAATCGATTTGGAGTTGAGATTTAAAAAGATTAATGAGTCCATATCAAACAATTCGTTTGACAGTTTTAATTCTCTTACATTTTCTCCTAAGTTTACTTTTCTTTCGCAAAGAAGACTTCCGTCAACATCGGCAGATATAAGGTCTTCATTCTTTTCAAATTCCAATGTGTAATCCCAGAAACCCTCTTCACACATATAACCTTCGTGTGAGCCGATTGAGAAATACATATCTTTGTTGTCATTATTGATTACTTTGTATTCGATTTCTATTGACTGTTCATTTAAAGTATATTTTATTCTTAAGTCAAAGTTGAAAGGATAATTCTTTAATGTTTCTTCATTTGCACATAATGAAAACTCGGCAGAAACGTCTGTTGCATCAACTACGCTAAATTCACTGAATTTTGCAAAACCGTGTTGATTTAAAGAATAGAATTTTCCATCAAACAAATATTTATCATCTTTAAGACTACCGCAAATAGGGAAAAGTGCCGGTGCTCTTCTGCCCCAGAATTTTGGGTCTCCGTTCCACAAATATTCTTTGCCGTTAGCCTTTATGCTTTGCATTTCTGCGGCTGTTGTTGAAATATCAACAGTAATTTTTTCGTTTTTAATTGTTATAATTGACATCTTTTAACACCTCTTAAATATTGTATTAGCATTAAGCTTTAATGTCAAGCATATATTTTTAAAAAGGGGTAATATAATTGAAAAAAGTTCATTTGTTTTTTGTAAATGTATTTATGCTGACAGTTGTTTCATTAACCATACAGTTTGTTTCGATTAATTTTAATGTTTATATAACCAATAAAATTGGTGCAGAGGGTATAGGCCTTTTTCACTTGATTCTTTCACTTTATACAATGGCGGTTACGTTTTCTGCTTCGGGAATTTCCTTAACTGTAACACGGCTTGTATCTGAACATCTTGCGGTACACAAGGACACTTCTGTTTCGTTTATATTAAAAAGATGTTTTATATACAGCGCTTTTTTTGGTATTATCGCCTTTTTAGTTTTGTTTTTTAAATGTGAGTTTTTAGGATTAAAAGTATTAAATGACGAGAGGACTGTTATGCCTCTTAAAATATTGTCATTCAGTCTGCCGTTTGTAGCATTTTCTTCGGTTTTAAACGGTTATTTTACAGCTGTAAGAAAAGTTTCTAAAAGTGCATTATCTCAATTGTTCGCTCTTATTATAAAAATCTTTGTAACTGTATACCTTTTAAATACAAAAAGCATTAATGTTTTGTTTGCAGGTATAGTCACAAGTGAAATGTGCGAATTTTTAATACTGTGTGTTTTATATTTGTTTGAAAAGAAAAAATTTTCTGTTGTTAAGAAAAACAAGGTCACAGAAAAGATGCTTAAAATTGCATTGCCTGTTGCGTTCAGTACTTATTTAAGAACAGGTCTAAATTCGTTCAAGCAAATAATAATTCCAAAGGGTCTTGTGAAATCGGGGCAGTTATACAAAAAAGCTTTGTCTGATTACGGTGTAATAAATGGTATGGTATTTCCTATAATTACATTTCCTATGAATATACTTTATTCCTGTTCAAATATGCTGGTACCTGAATTGTCTGAATGCCTTGCGAGAGGAAACACACTTCAAATAAGAAGAATAGTAAAAAAAGCACTGAAAACAACTGTATTGTTTTCAGTGCCTGTGTTTATCTTTTGTCTAGTATTTCACGAAAGCATTGCAAGTTTGATATACAAAAACAACGATGCGGGAAAGTTTTTGCTTATCCTTTGTCCAATTATACTTACTATGTATATTGATGCTGTAGCTGACGGTGTGCTAAAAGGACTTAATCAGCAACTGTATTCAATGAAATATAATATTCTGGATTCTGCATTAAGCGTTATATTATTACTGTTTTTGTTGCCACGATACGGTCTTTACGGTTATATAGCTGTAATATATGCAAGTGAAATATTTAACACCACTCTAAGCCTTATGCGACTAAAAAAAGTGGTGTTTGACTGATAAGTTATTGTTTTGCCATTTCGTCAATGCAGTTTTTGCATACAAGTTTGCCTTTGTGCATAATCACATTTTCAACTTGTCCGCAAAAAAGACAGCAAGGAACATGCTTTTTAAGGACAATCATATCACCGTTTAAATATATTTCCATAGGGTCTTTTTTGTTTAAATCTAATGTCTTTCTAATTTCTCTGGGGATAACTATACGGCCTAATTCGTCAATTTCACGAACAATACCAGTCGCTTTCATCGGAAAACCTCCCTATAAATCATATTAAAAAACATTATAGCATACAATTAAATAAATGTCAATGGAGGGAAAATAATGCTTAATTACATCTGGGGTGGAATGATGCTTATTTCAATAGTTTTTGGTGCTTTTAATGGTACTTTACAGAATGTGGCGTCAACAATTATGACAGGAGCGTCTGATGGAGTTACAACCTCATTATCTCTTCTTGGTGTTATGTGTTTATGGTCAGGTATAATGGAGATTGCAAATAATAGCGGTTTTATAAAGTTATTCGCATATTTATTAAGACCTGTTACTAAAATACTGTTTCCAGGTTTAAAATGGAACAGCGAAGCCATGAATGCTATAGTTATGAATATGACGGCAAATATGCTCGGAATGTCTAATGCCGCAACTCCTCTTGGAATTAAAGCGGTTAAAGAACTTTATAAGTTAAATCCTTCTAAAGTTGCAAGTGACGATATTTGTATGTTTGTAGTTATAAATACAGCATCAATTCAATTAATACCATCCACCGTGCTTGCTCTTCGTCAGGGTGTCAATTCTGCAAATGTTTTTGAAATTATTTTTCCCGTGTGGATAGTAAGCATTGTTGCAATAACAGCTGGAGTTATTATGTGCAAAGGGGTAACAAAAGGTGCTTAATTATTTATCAGTTGCAATTATGCCTTTAATTATTTTTTCAATAATCAGTTACGGATTAATGAAAAAAGTTTCAATATTTGACAGTTTTACAAAAGGGGCAAAAGACGGATTAGAAACTACGGTTCGGATTTTGCCCTCTCTTGTTGCTTTGGTTACTGCGGTTTCAATGCTAAGAGCTTCGGGATTTATTGATTTTTTATGCAACTTTATGGCACCTGTTCTTGATTTTGCAGGGTTTCCGAAAGAACTTGTCCCCTTATCTCTTATGCGACCCATTTCAGGAAGCGGTGCTCTTGCGGTAATCGATGAATTACTAAAAACACACGGTGCTGATTCTTTTATAGGAAGATGTGCCTCTGTTATGGCTGGTTCTACCGAAACAACATTCTATACTTTGGCAGTATATCTGGGAAGTGTGGGAATTACAAATTCAAGACATACGGTCAAATCGGCACTATGTGCCGATTTGACAGCAATGATTATAAGCGTAATTGTTGTTAAACTTATATTTTATTAGCAACAGTCGCATCTGTCGTTACAACAGTCGTTGCCTAAGTTAAAACCGTTGTCGTTACATAAACACATAATTACAATTACTGCTATAATAATCCAAATCCAGTCGTTACCAAATAGTCCGCCGTTACAGTTATTGTTACAAGACATAATATTACCCCTTTCAAAATTTAAACATATGAAACACCAATGTTTATACTTCATACTATTCTTTAAATCAACTTTTTGTTACTTGCGAGGTGTTATTTTGAAAAAAGTATTATTTCTTATTGTGGTAATTCTTATTAATAACGTTCAGGTTTTTGCTCTGTCAGCACAAAGTTCTGTACTTATGGACTTAAGCAGCAGGCGGGTGTTAATGGAAAACAATGCGCATTTAAGGCGAGGTATGGCAAGTACCACTAAAATTATGACTGCAATTATTGCACTTGAATACGGAAATCTTGATGATGTTGTTACTGTTTCATATAAAGCCAGTACCGTTGAGGGGTCATCGATGTGGCTTAAATCAGGAGAGAAAATATCCCTGCGAAGTTTGTTGTACGGACTTATGCTTAACTCGGGTAACGATGCCGCTACTGCAATTGCGGAGCATATAGGAGGAAGTATAGAGGGCTTTGCGGAAATGATGAACAAAAAAGCAAAGGAACTGGGACTTAAGGATACGTCTTTTACAAATCCTCACGGACTTGATGATGAAAACCACTACACTACAGCATACGAACTTGGAAAAATCACCTGTTATGCAATGGAAAATGAGATTTTTTGCGACATTGTAAATACTAAACGTAAGACTATTGAGGGGTTGGAAAACGGCATAAACAGAACTTTGACAAATCACAACAAGATGCTTACTTTATATGATAATGCAGATGGGGTTAAAACGGGATTTACAAAAAAGTGCGGACGTTGTCTTGTTTCAAGTGCAACAAAAGATGATTTAAAGTTAGTTGCTGTAACCCTTAATGCTCCTGATGACTGGAATGACCACAAAACTATGCTGAATTTTGGGTTTGATAATTATATAAAGTTCACGGGTTTAAAACAAAACAGTTACATAAAGTCTTTGTCGGTTTCAAGTGGAATGTCTGACAAGGTATCCTGTTATGCAAAAAATGAATTATCCTGCGCTGTGAAAAATACTGACAAAACAGAAGTAAAATATAGTATACCTGATACGTTAAAAGCACCTGTAATAATAGGTCAAAAACTTGGCACTGCAGAACTTTATGTAAACGGAAAACTGACGGACAGTACCGACGTTGTTGCGGGGTACGGTATAAACAAAACATCGTCTAATAGTTTTTTTGATGTTTTTTATTATCTTTCTATGGAATTGCTAAGTAAGTTTATTACTATAGTATAAAATACTTTACTTTTCAGTGTTTGTTTGATATAATAAACATGTATGAAAGGTGGGCTTATATGAGTATTTTTACCCCGCATTACTTTGAAGATAATTTTCTTAATATTAATTTTGATAAACTAAAAAAAGAGGGCATAAAACTTATTATTACTGACATTGACAACACTCTTGTTCCCTATGCTGTTGCTACGCCCACAAAGAAGATTAGCAGTTTATTTAAAAAACTGCAGTCTATGGGTTTTGACATTTGTTTTTTGTCAAATAATCAGTCACAGAGGGTTGACGTTTTTAACGAAGGTCTTGGTTACTATTCTGTAAGTTTAAGCAGAAAGCCATTGCCTTACGGTTATAAAAAGTGTATGGAATATCACAACTGCTCCAAAGAGGAAACTGTTTTTATCGGTGACCAACTTTTTACTGACATTTTAGGTGCAAAACTTGCAGGTATAAAGTGTATTCTTGTAAAACCCATTAAAACAAACGACGAAGAGTTTTTTATACGGCTTAAAAGAACTTTCGAAAAATTTATATTAAAAAAAATCACACCAAAAAAACTTGGTGTGATAGGGAATCCCGTTTCTCACAGTCTGTCACCGTTACTTCACGAATTTTTCTATAAAAAATTAAATGTTAACGCAATATATAAAAAGTACTGTCCCACACCTGAAAATCTTGTAGATTATATTTCTTACTTTAAAAAGAATAAATTTTCAGGTTTTAATGTTACTGTTCCGTACAAGCAGGAAATAATAAAATATCTTGATTACATTAGTCCTGACGCAGAAAAAATCGGTGCAGTAAATACTGTAAAAATTGTTGACGGAAAACTATATGGTTACAACACCGATGGCGACGGTTTCTGTATGCAGATAAAAGAAATCAAAGATAAAGATGTTAAAATTATCGGTGCAGGAGGTTCTGTTTTGTCTGTGGTTCACAGCCTAGTGAAATATGGGGCTAAATCCGTTACAATTTATAACAGAACATTGGAAAAGGCGCAGTCTATTGCTGACTTATACAGCAATGTTTATGCTAAACCGTTAGATGAATTTAGCGCTGACAACTGTCAGATACTTATAAATGCAGTATTGCTTAATGTTGTTGCAGTTGATAATCTTAACGGCATACAGGATGGAACAGAAGTATTTGACATTAATTACAATAAAAAAGATACTGATTTTCTAAAGATGGCATCAAAGTATAATATAGTAACAAATAACGGTCTTAAGATGCTTGTAAATCAGGGATTGCTTTCTCATAAAATCTGGTTTGGAAAGGAAGAAAACTAATGATAAAATTCGGTCCCGGCGGTAACTGTGAAGACTTTTATGCAAACGGCGGAAAATCCTCGTTGGATATTCCAAAATGGTTGGACTCTGTGGGGCTTAATGCCTACGAATATGAATGTGGCAGAGGAGTGAAAATTTCGGAAGAAAGTGCAAATATGTTAGGGGAACTAGCAACTAAGTACGGCGTTACCTTAAGTGTGCATGCTCCTTATTTTACAAACATCTCAAGTGTTGAACAGGAAAGAATAGATAAAACAATAGGTTATATTATGCAAAGTGCAGTTGCTGCAAACAATATGGGTGCTAAAAGAGTAGTTGTTCATATGGGAGCGGCAAAAGACATTACCAGACGCTATGCAATGGATATTTCAAAAATTACGATGGAACGAGCGCTTAAGGAACTTGACAATGCAGGGCTTGGACACATTACATTGTGTCCCGAAACAATGGGTAAAATCAACCAGATGGGAACATTGGAGGAAGTTCTTGAACTTTGTGCAACTGATGAAAGACTGCTTCCTACCATTGATTTTGGTCATTTGAACGCACGCTCGATTGGCGGGATTAATACCTACGAAGATTATGAGGCAATAATAAAAAAAATAATAAAGAAATTAGGCGAATACAGAGGTAAGAACTTCCACGTTCACTTTAGTAAAATTGAGTTTACAAAAGGCGGAGAAAAAAGACACGTTACCTTTGAAAACCAGGAATACGGTCCTCTTTTTGAGCCCTTAGGAAAGGTTCTTTATGATTACAAACTTACACCTACAATTATCTGCGAGTCTGCAGGAACTCAGACTGCAGATGCCTTATTTATGAAAAAATATTATGATTCGTTAGGAGAATAAAAATGAAGATATTAGTTGTAAACGGTGTAAACCTTAATATGTTAGGACAAAGAGAACCCGAAATTTATGGAACTGAAACTTTGAAAGATATTGAAGAATCTGTAAAAAAACATTGTAACAACAAAGGCATCGATGTGGACTTTTATCAGTCAAACGTTGAGGGTGAACTTGTGGACTGTATTTTGTACGAAAAAGACAGATATGACGGAATAATAGCCAACTTCGGTGCGTATTCTCATTATAGTCTTGCATTGCACGACTGTCTTTCTATGCTAAAAATACCTGTAATTGAAGTACATCTTTCAAATGTTCACGCCCGTGAGGAGTATAGACACAAGTTACTGACAGGCAGTGTTTCAAAAGGTATTATTTGCGGTTTTGGTTCATACGGATATATTATGGCAGTTAATGCAATGGAGAACACTTTAAATGGATAATATATTTAATGATTTAAAAGTTGATGGTGTTTTGATTACGTCGCCTCATAATATGCGGTACTTATCAGGCTTTACTGGTGGCGAAGGGGCAGTATTAATTACTCCCACAGAAAAATTCATTTTTGTTGACGGAAGATACACAATTCAGGCAAAGCAACAGACAATTGGTTTTAA
Source organism: Clostridia bacterium (assembly GCA_017646825.1). Lineage (GTDB taxonomy): Bacteria > Bacillota > Clostridia > Monoglobales > Firm-18 > RGIG1864. Next base: position 8,834 of record JAGCLT010000031.1, read on the forward strand.
TGTTGTTGAATTTAAAAATGGATTAACTTCGGAACTTGAAAAGTTTGATTTTATAAGTCTTGGTATTGAGGACGATTTTGTTACCTTTTCATTTTACAAAAAATTAAAAGAAGTTTATAAGAAATGTGAATTTATTGGGATATCTGCCTACCTTGATATAAAAAGAAGCGTTAAAACTGATGATGAAGTAGCATTTATAAAAAAGGCGGAAGAAATAGGCGACAAAGCATTTTCTTATGTTTTAAAACTTATTAAAGAGGACGTTACGGAAAAGTATCTTGCAGAAGAAATTGAGCATTTTATGAAAGTAAATGGTGCTGACGGTATTGCTTTTGACACCATTGTTGCTTTCGGTGAAAGATGTGCTCTTCCCCACGCTTATCCTACAGACAGAAAATTGAAACGTAATGAGTTTGTACTTTTTGACTATGGTTGTACTGTAAATGGATATTGCGGTGATATGACAAGGACGGTATATTTTGGCAAAGCAACTTTGGAGGAAAGAGAAATATATGATCTTGTGTTGAAAGCACAGACCGAAAGTGTGAGGATAATAAAATCTGGAGTAAAATGCAGTGACGTCCATAATTTTGCTAAAGAAATTTTGAAATTAAAAGGTGTTGACAGTTATTTTAACCACTCATTAGGCCACGGAGTAGGTCTTAAAATTCACGAAATGCCAAACTTGTCACCTAAATCAACATTAACATTAAAAGAAAATATGGTTGTTTCTGTTGAGCCGGGTGTGTATTTTGAAAACAAGTATGGAATTAGAATTGAAGATTTGGTTTCAGTTACAAAAGAGGGATGCTGTAATCTTACAAAATCCAATAAAAGTTTCATAGAAATTAATTGAGAGGATGTTTCTTTTGTCTGAAACTTTGTTATTTTATCTTTTATTTATTTTTGGTATTATTCTTATTGTAAAAGGCGGTGACATGTTTGTTGACGCTGCAAGTTGGATAGCAACTGTATCTGGTATACCAAAGTTTATTATAGGAGCAACTATTGTAAGCATTGCTACAACTTTACCTGAACTTCTTGTTTCAGTATTTGCATCATTAGAGGGTAAAGTGGATATGGCAGTAGGGAACGCCGTAGGCTCGGTAACTGCCAATATTGCTCTTATTCTAGCAACATCAATAATTTTTTTACCTTGCAATGCTGACAGAAAAAACCTTTTTATAAAAGGCGGAATAATGATATTTTCAAGTGCATTACTTATTTGTTTATCAATTAGCGGTGCACTTAATTTTTATTCAAGTTTTGTTCTGTTATTTTTATTTGCATTGTTTATTTTTGAAAATATCAAGGCTGCAGGAAACGATAAAACAAAGTCTTACGCTGATAAAGGGAATGTTTCAACGAATGTAATAAAATTTATTGTGGGTGCTGCAGGAATTGTGTTCGGTGCAGACTTGCTTGTTGATAATGGAAGTACTATAGCATGTATGCTTGGAGTTTCAGAAAGTATAATTGGCGTTACTGTTATTGCAATAGGCACATCTCTGCCAGAGCTTGTAACTTCAATTACGGCAATAGTTAAAAAGGAATCTTCGCTTTCTATAGGAAATATTTTAGGCGCAAATATTATTGATTTGACTTTAATATTGCCTCTTTGTTCTTTGGTTTACGGAGGCAGTTTGCCGGTATCGAGACAAAGTTTATTAATTGATATGCCCGTTTGTCTTGTTGTTTCTGCTATAGCCATAATACCTGCATTATTATCAGGAAAATTCAAAAGAACAACGGGGTTTATTTTGCTTTTTATATATTTAGTTTACTTAAGCATTTTGTGCCTTTAAATAATTAAAATTTTTTAAAAAACTCTTGACAATATATTTGAAAGTTGTATAATTGTCCTTGAATAGGGGGCGTTATTATGAAGAATGACAAAGTCAGATTCTGGCCTGCGATTTTCGGTTATATGAAAAAGTATAAGTTGCAACTTGTTTTAACTGTAATTTTTTCAATGTTCACAGGTTTTTTTGTTGCCGTTCAACCTCTTGTTATTAAGTATATTGTTGACGATGCAGTTTCAAATGCGTCATTATTAAATGACCAGAAAATTCAAATTGTAATCGGCTTTTGTATAATTTATCTTGCTGCAACGGCAGGAAGAATAATTTGTTGGATAATTGCTCACTTTAATCTTTTAAAATCCCTTGAGGGAGCAATGTTTGAACTTAAGTGCGATTTGTTTGAACACGTTCAGCATCTTTGTATGAAGTTTTATGACAGCACTGCTTCCGGAGAACTTTATAACAATATTATGGGCTCTCCTATGAACAATATAAAAACATATTTACATCAGATGATGATAGGCGTTCCTTATCAGGCAATTTCCTTTGTTGTTTCTCTTACTGCGTTATTTACATACGACTGGTTGCTTACGTTACTGTTACTTGGTATTTCTGTAATAATGGTAGTTGTTAACTATTATTCAAGACCTAAGATAAGACGTATGGCTAAGGAGTTTATTTCGAAAGAAACTGCTGTAAGTAAATACGTTACCGATATGTTTCATGGTATGGACTCAATCAAAGTTTATTCCGTTGAAGAAGATACTATTGGCAAATTTAAAGAGTTTGCAGGTAACTTGAGAAAAGAGGGTATTAAAGTTGCTTTTCGTTCTAACTTAGAAGCATTTAAGCCCGAAGGAGTTATGTACTTGGGTACTGCAGTTGTTTACTTTATAGGTGCAGTTTCTTGTATTTACAGAGGGGTTTCTGTTGGTGCGCTTTATGCCTTTATAAATTCAATGGGTATGATTTTGGGTACTCTTAATACATGGCTTACATACGGTTTGCAAAAATCTCAGGCAGAAGCTGGACTTGATAAAATAATGAATATTATGAAAACCAAGCCGACTACACCTGAAGTTGAAGATACACGTAAAAGAGATATAGAAGTTGAAAAAGCAAGTGCGTTTAAAAAGGATTTACCCTGTATTGAGTTTTCAGATGTTACATTTGCTTATGATGATAAACCTATTTTTGAAAAATTCAGTTGTAAGATAAATTACTGTGAGAGTATTGGTCTTGTAGGAAGTAGTGGAAGCGGTAAAAGTACTCTTACAAAACTTGCGAACAGACTTTACGACCCACAGGGCGGAACTGTTTTCCTTCACGGCAAAGGCATAAAAGATTATGCAACTCACGACGTAAGAAAATCCTTTGGCGTTGTGCCGCAAAATCCCTTTATGTTCCGCGGCTCAATTATGGAGAACATAAGAATTGCAAGACCAGAGGCAAGCAATTTAGAAGTTATTCAAGCTATGGAAATGGCTCACGTTCACGAATTTGTAAACGAACTTCCAAATGGTTGGCACACTGTAATTGGTGATGGTGGCTTGAATCTTTCAGGCGGACAAAAGCAACGTATCGCTATTGCAAGAGCAATCCTTGGTAATCCCGATATTTTGATTTTTGACGAGGCTACATCAGCTCTTGATAACGTTTCAGAAATGCTTATACAACAGGCAATGGAAGAACTAATGAAAACTCATACAGTTTTAATTGTTGCGCACAGACTTACAACTATAAGAAACGTTGACAGAATACTGGTGTTTAAAGACGGCAAAATAGTGGAAGAAGGAACTTTTGAAGAACTGTCTGAAAATGACGGTGCGTTTAAAGAACTTCTTACATTTAAAAATTAAAATTTTCGGTCTTTCTAACGAAAGACCGTGCATGCGAACATGGTGGAATAGGCAGACAC
>JAGCLT010000032.1 GCA_017646825.1 Clostridia bacterium
AGTCCTCTTGAAACAGAAAGCATACCAACTGATGCAGACCACAGAATAATTAAAGCAGAAATTGAAAAAACTGTTACAGACGTGTTTTGGGATATCTCGTTAATTACTGTTACGATAAGATTGGTAATGGAATTGGGTACGAAATCCACAGTTAATATTTCTATAATCATATCGTAAATTGAAAGAAACTTAAGAGCACTAAGTATAAGTATAACAAACGGAAAAAAAGCAAGCATTATAAAAAATGCTGATTTTGCCGAGAAAGCGTCAATGTGGTCATTTGAAATGTAATTTATAGTATCGCCAATTTTTTTAAAAAAATTTTTCAATTTCTCACTTCCTTTCATTTTATTATTATACAGTAATTTTAAAAAATAGTCAACATTCCAAAAATTGATGTAATTGTTTTATATAAATTGACAATAATAACAAAGAACGGAGGTATATTATGAAAAAAATATTAAGTATAATTATGATTTCTGTAATTTTGATTTGTGCTACAGCATGCGGTGAGGGCGTAGGAACGTCTGCCGATGTTCATGTGTTTTATTACACTTACAGCGATACCTATATTTCAAGTGTGCGTTCTGCCCTTGACAACGAGCTTAATAAATTAGGTGTATCATATCAGGATTATGATAGTAACGGTAACCAGACAACCCAGACAGAGCAGGTGCAGACCGCCATTACAAAAGGTGCAAAGGTTATTATTGTAAATATTGTAAACACAGGGTCGGACGATGCTGCTAACGGTATTGTGTCTTTGGCAAAAGGTGCAGGTATTCCTGTAATTTTCTTTAATAGAGAAGTATCTGACGATGTAGTTAAAAGTTACGATAAATGTGTGTTTATCGGAACAGATGCTGCAGAGGCAGGACACATGCAGGGAGAAATGATTGGTGAATATATAGTGGACAACTTTGCAGCTGTTGATAAAAACGGCGACGGAAAAATATCCTATATTATGTTTAAAGGCGAAGAAGGCAACAACGAGGCTATTTACAGAACACAGTATGCGGTTGAAGATGCAGACAAAGTGCTGACCGCTGCAGGAAAACAAGCGCTTTCGTTTTATGACCCCGCAAACCCCAACAAATACCTTGTTGACAAAAACGGTCAATGGTCCGCTGCTGCCGCAAACGAGTATATGACAACAGCCCTTACTTCTTACAACGAAACAAACAACAATATGATAGAACTGGTTATTTGCAACAACGACGGTATGGCAGAGGGGGCAGTAACTGCCCTTAACTCAGTTGGCTATAATTTAGGGGGAGACGGAAAAAGTATTCCTGTTTTCGGTGTTGACGCCACAGACGCCGCAAAATCGTTGATTAAGGATAAAAGAATGGCAGGAACAATCAAGCAGGATGCAGAGGGTATGGCAGAAGTTATCGGTGAACTGACAGAGAACTGTATTGAGGGTAAAGAAATTCTTGCAGATACAGAGGATTTAAATAAAGACGAAGGTGTTGCAAAAATCCGTATAGCATACGCAAAATATCTGGGCGAATAACGGTTGGGAGGAAAATTTGTGAGTGATGTTTTACTTGAAATGAAAAATATTGTCAAGGGTTTTCCAGGAGTGAAAGCCCTTGACAAAGTATCACTTACTGTTAGGAGGGGCACGGTCCACGCTCTGATGGGCGAGAACGGAGCAGGGAAATCAACTCTTATGAAGTGTCTCTTTGGTATATATAATAAAGATAGCGGACAAATACTTTTAGAGGGCAAAGAAGTAAGCTTTAAAAATTCTAAAGATGCACTTGAAAATGGTGTTGCAATGGTGCATCAGGAACTTAATCAGGCATTAAAGAGAAATGTAATGGATAATATATGGCTTGGAAGATACCCCACACACTTTAACTTTATCGTTTCGGAACAGAAAATGTATAAAGATACAATGGAGATATTTAAGGAACTAAACATTGATGTTTCTCCAACTGCAATAATGAGTACCTTGCCTGTTGCAAAACGCCAGATGGTTGAAATTGCAAAAGCGGTTTCTTACGACTCGAAAATTATAGTATTTGACGAGCCTACATCATCTCTAACAGAGCAAGAGGTGGAACATCTTTTCAGAATTATTAATATGTTAAAAAGCCGTGGTTGCGGAATAATTTACATTTCTCACAAAATGGAGGAAATATTAAGAATTTCTGATGATATTACTGTAATGCGCGACGGAACACATGTTGCCACAAAATCCGCCTCCGAAATGACGATGGATAAAATAATAAAACTTATGGTGGGCAGAGAACTGGGCAACAGATTTCCGCCTAAAGACAACAAGGTGGGAGAAGTTGTTCTGGAGGTAGAAAATTTGTCCGCAATGTATTCGGAACTTTCTGACGTTAATTTTAAACTCAAAAAAGGTGAAATATTAGGAATTGCAGGACTTGCAGGTTCGGGAAGAACAGAAGTGTTAGAAAACATTTTTGGTATAGCCACAAGAAAAAGTGGGAAAATAACATTACACGGTAAAATCAGGGGAAATAAAAACCCTAAAGAGGCAATAAAAAACGGATTTGCACTTTTAACAGAAGAGCGAAGAGCAGACGGAATTTTTGGTATTTTAGATATTTTGTCAAACACCACCATTTCCAATTTATCAAGTTACAAGGTAAAAAATCTGTTTTTAAGCAATTTGAAAATGCTTAAGGATACAAAGTGGGCAATTGAAGCTATGAGAATTAAAACACCATCCCACAAAAC
>JAGCLT010000033.1 GCA_017646825.1 Clostridia bacterium
ATAATCTGCAGGAACTTCATCAGGATTATCAATAAAGTAATTATATAGGTTTGTTATAAGCAGTTTTGCACGTTTCTCTTCAGTTTGTGCACGTCTGTCATTATAAACTTTTTCGAACATAAAGTTCCTTAGCCCGCTCATTGCATTTTTAATTTTGGGTACTATTTCTATATCATTTTTGCCGTCACTCTCAGAAATAACTGCATTAATCATAGTGCTTATTCTTGCAGAATGGGTTTCTCCTAAAATTTTGATATATTCTTCAGGAATGTCCTGTTTAGTAATTAGTCCTGCTCTTATTGCATCGTCTATATCATGGTTAATGTATGCGATTCTGTCCGCAAGATTAACTATTCTACCTTCTAACGTTTCAGCCTTACCGTCCCCTGTGTGATTTACTATGCCGTCTCTTACTTCATAAGTAAGGTTAAGACCGGTACCTTTTTCAAGAATATCTACAACACGAAGGCTTTGATTCTGATGGGAAAAACCGTAAGGACAAATCTCGTCCAATACTCTTTCACCCGAATGACCGAAAGGTGTGTGTCCCAAATCGTGACTTAATGCTATTGCCTCAGTTAAGTCTTCATTAAGTCGTAATGCTCTTGCGATAGTTCTTGAAATTTGTGAAACATCCAAAGTATGAGTAAGACGCGTTCTGTAGTGGTCACCCTCGGGAGCAATAAAAACTTGCGTTTTATGTTTTAATCGTCTAAATGCTTTGCTGTGTATTATTTTGTCTCTGTCACGCTGAAATTCTGTTCTTAAATCGCAAAGAGGTGCGTCCTTTTCTCTGCCTTTAGTGTTTGATGAAAACGTGGCGTAAGGGGACAAATATTCTTTTTCGTTTTTTTCAGTACGTTCTCTTATGTTCATTTATTAATCTCCCTTAAAATTCTTTTTGCAAGTGAAGCACATCTTTTGTTTGCCCAATTATCATCTTTGGCAGGTTTCACTGCACACACGCCAAGATGCGCCGCATCAAACTCGTTACTTCCGGGACCTAAAATCGTCATTCCGTACACAAGAGTGCTTGCGTGCATTGCCGCAATAGCGGACTCCTGACCGCCAAACATTGATGCTCCGCAGACAACAAAACCGCAGGGTTTACCAATGAACACTTTTTCACCTCTTAGTGCTCTGCCTTTATCAAAGAAAGCTTTTAATTGTGCTGACATACTTCCAAAATAAACAGGACTGCCAAATACAACGGCGTCAGCATTTGCCATTTTGTTGTAAGCAGCCTCTAAATCAGTACCTTTATAGCAAGACTTATTACAAGGTACGGAACAGTTAATGCAAAAGGGATTTTTTGCAGTTGCCAGGCACTTGCCTATATTAATTATTTCTGTTTCGCAACCTTCACATTGTCTTAAAACTTCGTTTAATAAGTAGTATGTTTCGCCGTTTTCGTTAGGGCTACCGTTAATACCCAAAATATACAAAAATATCATTCCTTTCATATTTAAACCTTTATATAATTTATTCTCCGTTTATATAAAAAAGTCCTTTTTATGACGCATTTTGTCGCATAGAATATTTTTTAAAATATCAGTAAATTTGATTTTTCCTTTATTTACAGGGAAAATCGGCCTTCAAGTTGGCGTGACATGTCGTTACCTTTGGTGCTAGAATTTAGTTGTCGTCGAGGTAATCAGTGTTTTGAAGTGCTGACGAGCAATAAACGGATTTTTTTGAAAGGAAGGTTATAACTATGAATGAAAAACAAGCAGACATTGATAAAATCATTAAAAAAACATCTGCAAAGTATTTAAAGAAACTTGAAGAAAAAGAAAACGAAATCGGACGATACAAAGATGCACTGAATTCAATAAGCAATTCTTTTGCAGAAAACCAGCAGTTTTATACTGAAAAAGAGATGCCTCTTACCGACGATGAAGTAATTAATAAAGTGGATGAAATTTTAAACATCCCAAAGGAAGAGCGTTCAGAACAAGAGGCGGAAAAACTTTTACAGTATAAAACCCAGTACAATGACTTGATGTTTAAAAAGGACATTGAAGCTGCTAAAGAATGGGCTAAAGAAAACTACCAGGGTGATATCCTTGAAGTTTTAAAAGACGAAGAATTCATTGAATTTGCGTCAGGTTTGCAAGGTGACTTGCCGGTAATTCTTGCTAAATATCTTAAATTTAATTCAAAACAAGACGACAACAGAGATATAGTAACACCGGGAAGTGCCAAAGACGTTTCAGGTACAGCATCAAAGCAATACTTCAGCAAAGAAGAAGTTGGTAAAATGACACCTGAACAAATAAAAAAATATATGGGTATAATTGAAAAATCTATACCAAAATGGTCTAAATAATTTGAAAGGATATGAATAATAATGGCATTTAAAAATTTTATTCCTCAAATCTGGTCAACAAAGATTGAAGAGGAAAGAGACAATTTATTAGTTGCAAGTAAACTATGTAACAGACAGTACGAAGGTGAAATCAAACAAGTTGGTGACAAAGTAAAAATTAACGGTGTTTCAAGACCTACAATTTCTGACTACGATGATGTAACAGGTTTAGGAGAAATGGAAAGACCAAAAGACCAAAGCACTTTGCTTGAAATCACAGAGCAGAAAGCATTTCATTTTTACGTTGGTGACATTGACCAGAGACAATCTATGGGCGATGTTATGTCAGCAGAAAAGAAAGAAGCGGCTGCAGGTCTTGCAGAAGTTATGGACAGTTTTATTTATTCTCACTATAAAGAAGCGGGTATTAACACAACTGTAAACTCATTAACATCTGCAAATGTAATGTCAACAATCAGCGGTGTTCTTGCAAAACTTTGGAAAAACAAAGTACCGAGAAATGAAAAAATTTCATTGGAAGCAACACCTGAATTTATTGAAAAATTGCTACTTGCAAATGTATTATTAAACACTGACAACAGTCAGATTATTACAACCGGTATTGTGGGTACATTGAAATTATTTAATGTTGATGTATATATGTCAACCAACATTCACTCTGACCCTACAAACGGCGACTGCATCTTTGTAAGAACAAACAAAGCTATTGCTATGGCAGATGCTTTAAAAGAAGTTAAGGCTTATGAACCTGCGAACTATTTTGGTGAAGCGGTTAAAGGTCTTCAGGTTTACGGTGCTAAAGTTGTAAGACCGTCAGAACTTGCAGTTATCAAAGTAAAATCTTACGGCGAAGAAAAAAACATCTGATTGGAGGAATAAATAATGACAGTAAACAAGGCTAAAAGAGATAATGCAGTAGTTTGTACTGTGGAAGCAGGAACAGGCGTACAGACGTTTGATTACAACACGATTGACGAATCAACTGCAATTATTATTACAAATACAAATGTCAGCGAGGCAGCGGAAGTTACAGTTAAAGCAGGCAACGGAATGAGAAGTTCAATAGGCGATTTAGTTGTAACTGTTGCAGCTGGCGACACGGTGATTCTTGGTCCTTTGGACAGTATGAGATTCAAAGATATGTCAACAGGACAAGTTACAATAGAAATAAGCGGAGGAACAACAACGCTTAATGTAATTGCATTATAATACAAAGGGCGGCTAATTACCGCCCTTTAATTTTAAAAGGAGTTTTAATATGACAATAAAACAAGCATTAGATATTGCATATTCATATGCAAAAATTAAGGCGGGGACTATCCCGAAAGCACTTCTGTTATATTATGCAGACTGTGCTCAAAAAGAAATCGCACTTAACACTTTCAATGTTAAGAAAAGATTTTTTGTATGCAAAAATGATTCAAAACCACTAAAAGTTATATTGCCCGGTGATAATACAGGCTTTAGTTGTATTTTACGTCGAGGCTCTGCATTACCTATCAAATACACTGTTACAAATGATTCTGAAATCATTATTGAGGATTACGGTCAATTTGATATTTACTATAATGTTTTACCTATGACCATTGATTTATCTGTTGACGACAATTATTCCTTTGAAGTAAACATAAAAACTCACGGAGCAATTCCTTTTTATATTGCATCTAAAATTGCAACTGACCCGGTTATTGCTGACACATGTTTTTATGAATGGAATACTTTAAATTCTATTGCAAAGTCATATCAAAGCTCAAAAAAGGAATACAACAAATATTATTTATAAGGAAGAATGTCTATGGGAAAAATTATATTATATTTAAAAATTTCGGCAAGTGTAATTATGTCAGGTCTTAGTTACTTTTTGGGCGGATTTGATGTGCTTTTCATTTGCTTATTATCGCTTGTGGTAATTGATTACATATCAGGCGTACTTTCAGCACTATGCAAAAAAACTTTGTCAAGCAGAACGGGATTTATAGGAATCATAAAAAAAGTATGCATTTTTTTAGTAGTTGCTGTTGCCACAATGATTGGGATATTTACAGGTATTGAAACTATAAGAGACCTGACCGTCTCCTTTTATATTGCTAACGAAAGCGTATCTATTTTAGAAAATCTTGGAAACGTTGGTGTTCCCTTACCTCAAAAATTAAGAGACGTTTTACTTCAAATCAGGGAGGAAAAGGTATGACATTAAAAGACGCTATTGAAAAGGCATGTCTGATCGGTGATATTGACAAAGATGACTACTCCTACAGCCAGTTTGTTTCCCTTGCTGACCAGGCACAGAAAATTATAGGCAATTTATGCGTAAATATAATTTCTGTAATTAATGTTAAAAAAGAGGAGGACGGTACTACAAAGTATGTATTACCTGATGATTTTAAAGAACTTTACAGAATTAAAAGACACTTGTCTGGCCAGCCCGTTAACTATGAATTAATTGGTAATGAGTTATACATCAGCGGTGCAGGAGAGTTTGATATATTCTATGTAAAAACTCCTGACGACATTGATGGGAGTACTCCTGAAGAATATCGTTTTGAGGTTGACAAGTCAACTCATTTTGCGATTCCTTACTACATTGCTTATCAGATTTGCAAAAGCTATGATTCTGCCACGGCACAATCTGCACTTACTGAATGGAATAAATATGTGGCTTTAAGCAAAAGAAAGAATTCCTGCGTCAACAAAAATATTATTAATTGTTATTAGGAGGTGCAAAATGTCTATACCTTTTACAAACGACAGATTATTAAGCAATAGTATGTATGAATTTAATATAGACAGATGGTACGGGTTAAATACCAGACAGGAACTTGCAAAAAACGGTGAATGTGTTTCGATGGAAAACATAAACTGCAACGGTTCATACTTATTCCCTAGAAAACCGAGAAAATTAATTAAAAGCAACATTAACAACCCTCAACGGATATTGTTTTGCGGTGAGAATCTTTCCTATATCAGCGACGGACAACTGTTTGTAAATGATAACAAAGAATTTGTAAACAAAGGAGACGTTGGTAATGTATCTTCTGTAGTGAATTTCAGTAACAGGGAAGTGTTGTTTTACCCCTCTAACTCTAAATACAATCTTACTGACGGAACTCTGTCGACTGTTACGGAGTATCTGGAAACTGGTTTTCTTGAGACAGAAAATTTCGAAGACAGATATATTATGAGTACATACCGTATTGAAAAGGCAAAAAAAAATAATGATATTACCGGTTACGCAATTTATTTAAAGGCGAATTCATCAAGAGTTTTAAATCTTCCGCCACTTGAAAACGATGACGGTACTCCTAAACTTGACGAAGAAGGAAATCCCTTGTACGGGTCTGTAACTTTTAATGCTACCGGAATTCCTGAAAAACTTACCACAAACGGTGACTATGATTTTGACCGTTATAATTTAAGGTTGATAGTTTACCGTGTTGATGATGCAGGTACTCAAGTTGGGGATGCAAAACTATGTAAATTCGGTGAAGAAGTGTCTTTTTCCAATGCTTCGAAAATTGCAGCAGATGTTGTTGTTTACTATTACGGACAATTTTTGAACGATAATGCAAAAAAATGCAAGACGGAAGTTAACAACCTACTTAGTAACAAAGATTTTAAAGTGTGGCTTACAAATAGCAGTTATCCTGCACCAAATTCCTGCCCTCATATTGAATTTGCGTGTATGGACAACAACAGAGTTTTTGGAGTAAGTAAAAACAACATTTATGCGTCATCTTTAGGTAACTACGCCAACTGGACAGATTTTGTTGACGCAGACGGAAGTCCAAAGACTACAGGTGCTTATGCGGAAGAACTATATTCATTAGGTGATTTTACAGGAGTTTATAAATACAAAAGTTATATAGTAATTACGAAGAAAGATTTGCTTTACGAGTGTTACGGGAACAAGCCTCCATACAGAACAACTCTTTCAGGCAAAACAGGTTGTATTGACCAGAGAAGTATGGTTGAAGTAAACAATGTTCTTTATTGGTTAGGTATTGACGGAGTTTACAGATATGCCGGTAGTGTACCTGTTAAAATTTCAGAAAATATTGATAATTTGTTTAAAAATTATGTGGGCGGAGTTGCTTCAACTGATGGTAAAAACTATTATATATCAATATATGACGGTGAAGTTAAACGTCTTATGGTCTATGATACAGATACGGGATTATGGTGTATGGAAGATTGTCTTGATATTGTTGATATGACTAATTATAACAATACTGTATACGCCCTTACAAAATCAGGCGATATTGTTGAATTTGGTAACGGCGATGAAATTGTGGAATGGGAATATCAGACAAAGGTATTTGATTTTGATATCAAGAGTAAAAAAATAATCAGAAATCTATTTCTAGGACTATTTATGGATAGTATGGCAAAGGTCGATGTATATGTAAAATATGACAACGGAGGATATGAAAGAATTGCCACATACATATCAACTGATAGTACAGATTTAAAACTCAAACTTAAAGTAAAAAAATGCAACAGTTTTTCATTGATGATAAAGGGTGTCGGTTATTCTCGTGTAAACAGTTTATCAGGCACAATAGTGATGAAACATAGAAACAACAGTACTGGTGGAATAATTACCTATTAAGGAGTAAATTATGGATAATTTAAAATTTGACAACGGCATATATTCAAAAATAAAAACCTGCTCAAGTGTTAATGAACTTGCTGACGTTGTATTGCAGATTACAGAAGAGTTAATGGTTTGGCAAAAGGTACTACAGGACACCCTATCCAATCTTGACAGCGACAACATCAAGTCTATAGATTTTTCTGTGACTCAGTGTAAAAACCTTGACAGTGTAATTTCAAACTACATGACAAAATAATTTATGAAAGGATGGTTTTATGACTTACAAACCCTGGGAAGTAATGACAGCAGAGGACTACAATACTTACAGAAGCAACAAATATAAAAATGAAAACAACGAAGACAAAGACGGTGTTTTTCATCGGGAAAACGAAGCGTTGCGTGAAAAATATGGTATTGACAATGACCAATACAGTTACGGTGATTTGAGATATCAGTCTGCTTATGGTGCAAATCCTTATGATTATGCGGCAAAACAAAATTACAGAAATATAAATAAAATAAAGAGAAGAATAAACCCTCATAAAGAGGAGTTGTACAGTCTTTCAGATAATCTGAAAAACTTCAAATATAATCCTGAAAGTGATGCGGCGTTTAAATCGTACAAAGATGCAGCGCTTCGTGAAGGTGCGGCTCAAAAAAATAAAATATATTCTGACTTGACTTCAATGACTGGCGGCAGAAACAACAGTTGGGCAACTGCCGCAGTTGCACAGTCCGGCAACGCTACTGCACAGAAAATTGCAGATGTTATTCCGCAATTATCTGAACGTGCTTACAACAAATTGCTTAAAATGTATGATGTTAAATTAAATCAGTACGATGCAGAAGAACAGGAAAGACAAAGAGACATTGACATTGAACTGGAGAAATACGACAGAAACGTAGAAGCGGCTGACCAATACAGAAAAACAAATCAATCTGAGATTAACAATGAGTTAAAAAATATCAGAACTAATCAGGAAATAGAAAAGGCAGGAATTGAACTTCAGTACCTTACACACCAGGAGTACATTGAACTGATTATTGGTGAACTTGACATTGAACAAGCGAAAGCAAATATTGAGTACAGAAAAGCACAGACCGCTAAAATTTACAGTAACTTATAATTGTTGACAAATGTTGTCAAAACTGTTATAATATCAAGAGTTATTTTAGTTGAAGGGAATGTTTTAATAAATGTCTGGACACAGTAAATGGGCTACTATAAAAAGAAAAAAAGGTGCAAACGATGCCCAAAGAGGTAAAATATTTACAAAAATTGGGCGAGAAATAGCGGTTGCGGTTAAGGCAGGAGGACCTGATCCTGACACAAACGCCAAATTAAAAGATGCTATTGCTAAGGCGAAATCTAACAATATGCCTAATGATACAATTATGCGCAGTATTAAAAAGGCTGCAGGCGATACAAACGCCGACAACTACGAAGATATAATATACGAAGGTTACGGTCCAAAAGGTATTGCTGTAATTGTTGAAGCATTAACTGATAACAGAAACAGAACTGCTGCTGATATGCGTCATTACTTTGATAAATTCGGTGGAAACCTTGGAACAAGCGGCTGCGTTATGTTTATGTTTGATCAAAAAGGTGTTATTGTAATTGAAAACACAGGGGATATTGACGAGGAAAAATTAATGATGGATGCACTAGAAGCAGGTGCTGATGATGTTGATATGGGTACAGAATGTTTTGAAATAACAACTTCTCCTGCAGATTTCTCTGTAGTCCGTGATGCTATTGAAAAACTTGGCTATGATATTATTGAAGCAGAAGTTCAGTATATAGGTCAGACAGAAGTTCCTTTGACTGACGAGAAAGACATACTTATGATGGAAAAACTTATTGAACATTTAGAAGATTGTGACGATGTTCAGTATGTATGGCACAACTGGGAAAATCCAACTGAATAATTTATGCAGGGTGAATTCTGTGAATTTACCCTGTTTTTTTGAGAAAAGTGGTGTGAATTATGCTTTATATCGTTGGTACGCCTATTGGCAATCTTTCCGACATTACTTACCGCGCAGTAGAAACGCTAAGCAATGTGTCGTTGATTGCCGCTGAAGATACCAGACAGACAATTAAATTACTTAGTCATTATAATATTGATACGCCTCTTACAAGTTACCACGAACACAACAAGGCATCAAAGGGCTCTGTATTAATTGATAAACTTAAAAGCGGTATGGATATCGCGCTTGTTTCGGACGCTGGTATGCCGTGCATATCTGACCCCGGTTGCGAACTTGTAAAGCAGTGTATACAAAATGAAATTCCTTTTACTGTTGTTCCGGGTCCGACTGCTTTTGTAACGGGTGTTGTATTATCAGGACTTAATAACCAGAATTTTAAGTTTGTCGGATTTTTAAGTGTTAAGGCGTCTGAAAGAAACAGAAAATTAAATGAGTTAAAAGACGAAATAACTACCATGGTGTTTTACGAGGCACCGCACAAACTTATGAGAACTCTTAATGATTTTCTTGTAGTTTTTGGTGACAGGCAAATAGCAGTATGCCGTGAACTTACCAAAAAGTATGAAGAAGTTAAAAGAGGCAGTTTGTCAGAGATTATTTCTTATTTTGAAGAAAAGCCAATTAAGGGTGAGTTTGTACTTGTGGTTGAAGGTGCACCGAAAGAAGAAGTGGTTTATGAAATGACTGTTCAGGAACACGTTTTATCTTTAATGGAAGACGGTATCGATAAAAAAGAAGCAATTTCTCTTGTTGCAAAGGAACGATGTATTCCTAAAAAAGAAGTATATAAAACAATGATAAATAATTAATTTTTTTGTTTAATTTACAATTGAAAAATATGTAAAATTATAGTATTTTTAAGTTAATTACAATAGGAGATATATGCAAATGAAAATGACATTCAGATGGTACGGAGAAGATGATCCCGTAACTCTTGAAAAAATCAGACAGATACCCGGTATGACAGGTATTGTGTCAGCAATTTATGATATTCCCGTTGGCGAAGCGTGGCCTTTGGAAAGAATACTAAAATTAAAAGAAACAGTTGAGGCTTCAGGTCTTGAACTTTCTGTTATTGAAAGTGTTCCTGTTCATGAAGACATAAAAATGGGTTGTGGTGACAGAGACAGATACATAGAAAATTACTGCACAACACTAAGAAATCTTGCAAAAGCAGGAATTGACTGTGTTTGCTATAATTTTATGCCCGTTTTTGACTGGACACGTTCGGATCTTGCGTTGCAGTTACCTGACGGATCTAACGCTCTTGCTTATAAAAACGAAACTGTACTTAAAATGAATCCTTTATCTGGGGAATTGTCACTACCAGGTTGGGACTCAAGTTACACAAAAGAAGGAATGAAATCACTTCTTGAGCAGTACAGCAAGATTACTGAAGAGGATTTGTGGGATAATCTTAAGTATTTCCTTGACAGAGTTATAAAAGTTGCAGAGGAAGTTAAAATCAAAATGGCTATTCACCCGGACGACCCGCCGTGGAGCATCTTTGGTTTGCCAAGAATTATTACAAGCAAAGCAAACATCGAAAGATTTTTGAAACTATATGATAGTAAGTACAACGGACTTACACTTTGCAGCGGCTCACTTGGTGTTTCGCCTGATAACGATATTATTGATATGATTCACAGTTTCTGTGACAGAATTCATTTTGCACATATAAGAAATATAAAAATCAGCGGTGATTGTGATTTTGAAGAATCTGCACATTACACAAAAGCTGGTTCACTTGATATCTTTGGTATTGTTCACGCATATCAGCAGGAAGGCTTTGAGGGTTACATAAGACCTGACCACGGCAGAATGATTTGGGGTGAACAAGGCAGACCTGGTTATGGTTTGTACGACAGAGCATTAGGTGCTGTTTACATTAACGGTCTTTGGGAAGCCTGCGAAAGATTGGAGGAAATGAAATGAAATTACCCTTTGAAATAGATTTAAAAGGTAAAGTTGCTGTTGTAACTGGCGGCGGTGGAATACTTTGTGGTGGCTTTGCAAAAGTTATAGCTAAAACAGGTGCAAAAGTTGCTGTTCTTGACTTAAACGAAGCACAGGCAAAAGCAGTTGCTGAAGAAATTAATAACGACGGTGGCGAAGCAATCGGCATTTGCACTAATGTTTTGCAAAAAGACAGTCTTGAAAGTGCGAAGAAAATCATTAACGATACTTTTGGTACAGTTGATATTTTACTAAACGGTGCCGGTGGTAACAATCCTAAAGGTACTACAACAAACGATTATTACGATGCAAAAGACGAAACAATCGAGGGTGTTAAAACTTTCTTTGATTTGGACCCGGACGGCATTTCCTTTGTGTTTAACTTAAATTTCTTAGGTACACTTTTGCCAACACAGGTATTTGCCCACGACTTAATCGGCAAAAAAGACGCCACAATTATTAACGTTTCTTCAATGAATGCGTTTACACCTCTTACAAGAATTCCGGCTTACAGCGGTGCTAAAGCGGCAGTTTCAAATTTTACACAGTGGCTTGCAGTTCATTTCTCTAAAGTGGGTATTAGAGTTAATGCTATCGCTCCCGGATTTTTCTTAACAAATCAAAACAGAACACTTTTAATTGATGAAAATGGTGAATACACAGCACGTTCAAAGAAAATTCTTTCTCAAACTCCTATGGAAAGATTTGGTACTCCTGAGGAATTAAACGGAACGTTGTTATGGCTTTTGTGCTATGAAGCGTCAAGTTTTGTAAATGGCACGGTTATTCCTGTTGACGGCGGTTTTTCTGCTTACAGCGGTGTATAAGGAGGAACAGATAATGGATAAAGAATTGGTATTAAAAAGAATTTCAGATACAGGTATTGTTGCGGTTGTACGTGCAGACAACGCAACTCAGGCTATGAAAATTGCAGATGCTTGTATTGAGGGCGGTGTTCCTGCTATTGAACTTACATTTACAGTTCCCGGTGCTCACCACGTTATTGAGGAACTTGCAAAAAATTATACTCCCGACCAGATTATTTTAGGTGCAGGTACAGTTATGGACCCCGAAACTGCAAGAATTGCAATTTTGTCAGGTGCTCAGTATGTTGTAAGCCCTTACTTTAATCTTGAAACTGTTAAACTTTGTAACAGATACAGAGTGCCATGTATGCCTGGTGCAATGACTATTAAAGAAGTTGTGGAAGCTATGGAAGCTGGCGCTGACATCATTAAATTATTCCCCGGCGAAGCAGGCGGACCAAAAATGATTAAAGCTATTAAAGGTCCAATTCCTTATGCCAAAATCATGCCTACTGGCGGCGTTGATGTTAATAACGTTGGTGAATGGATTAAAGCCGGTGCTGTTGCTGTTGGTGCAGGTAGTTCATTAACTGCAGGTGCTAAAACAGGCGACTATGCAGCAATTACAAAAATGGGTAGAGAATTTGTAGCTAAAATAAAAGAAGCAAGAGGAGAGAAATAAATTATGAGTAAAGTAGTAACTTTCGGCGAAATAATGTTAAGATTGCAGACAAACAATCACTTGAGGTTTATACAGTCAAATTCATTGGAGGCTACATTCGGCGGCGGTGAAGCAAACGTTGCAGTATCACTTGCAAACTATGGTCACGATGCTTATTTTGTAACAAAATTACCTGCAAACCCCATTGGTGACTGGTGCAAAGCGGAACTTAGAAAGTATGGCGTTAAAAATGATTTTATTGCTGACGGCGGCGAAAGAGTAGGTATTTACTTCTCTGAAAAAGGTGCTTCTCAACGTGCATCAAATGTTGTTTACGACAGAGCACATTCTTCAATTGCTACTGCAAAACCTGAAGATTTTGACTGGGATAAAATATTTGACGGTGCAGAATGGTTCCACTTTACAGGTATTACTCCAGCAATTTCTGACCAAGCTGCAGAAGTTTGTCTTGTTGCTTTAAAAGAGGCTAAGAAAAAAGGTGTTAAAGTAAGTTGTGACTTAAACTTCAGAAAGAAATTATGGACAAGTGAAAAAGCAAACAACGTTATGTCAGGTCTTATGGAATATGTTGACGTAGCTATTGCAAACGAAGAAGACGCTGAAAAAGTTTTTGGTATAAAAGCATCACATACAGATATTACTTCAGGTGCATTGTCGGACGAAGGTTACCGTGATGTTGCTAAACAACTAGCTGAAAAATTTGGTTTCTCGCACGTTGCAATAACTTTAAGAGAAAGTCTTTCTGCATCAATTAACAACTGGTCTGCGCTACTATACGATGGTAAAGATTATTATAAATCAAAGAAATATACTATTAATATCGTTGACAGAGTAGGCGGCGGAGACTCATTTGGCGGCGGATTGATTTACGCCTTGCTTGAAAACTACAGCATGCAGGATACTATTGAATACGCTGTTGCTGCATCTTGCTTAAAGCACACTATTGAAGGTGACTTTAACCTGGTAAGTGTTAATGAAGTTAAAAACCTTATGAAGGGTGACGGCTCCGGCAGAGTTCAAAGATAATTTAAAGGTTGCGGATTTCCGCAACCTTTTTTTAATTTTTTTGGTAAATTTAAGAATTTTTTATTGAAAACTGTAAAAAAATATGTTATAATACAATGTATTTGATTTTTGCAAAATTTATAAAGATTGAAGGGGTATTAAATGGCAAACGGAGAAAGAAGAGTAGGTACAGTATCAAGGGGTATAAGATGTCCTATTATCAGAAAAGATGACGACCTTGCTAAAATTGTTACAGACAGTGTATTAGAAGCGGCTCAGTTTGAAAATTTCGATATAAATGACAGAGATGTTATATCTATTACAGAGTCAATTGTAGCAAGAGCACAAGGTAACTATGCAACTGTTGATGACATTGCTTCTGATGTTAATAATAAACTTGGCGGAGGAACTGTAGGTGTAATATTCCCAATATTGTCCCGTAACAGATTTGCTATATGCTTAAAAGGTATAGCAAAAGGTGTTAAAAAAGTTGTTCTTATGCTTAGTTACCCATCTGACGAAGTTGGTAACTGCCTTGTATCCCTGGATAAAATAGATGAAGCAGGAGTAAATCCATATTCAGATGTTCTTACTCTTGAAAAATATCGTGAATTGTTTGGTGAAAACAAGCACGAATTTACAGGGGTTGACTATGTTGAATATTACTGCAATCTTGTAAAGGAATGTGGCGCAGAGGTAGAAATTATTTTTGCAAATCAGCCTAAAGCAATTTTAGAATATACTGATTGTATTATTAACTGTGATATTCATACTAGAAACCGCACAAAACGTATTTTAAGAGAAGCAGGTGCTAAAGTTGTGTGTGGACTTGATGATATTATGAATGCTCCTGTTAACGGCAGTGGATACAATGCAAAATATGGTCTTTTAGGTTCAAATAAATCTACAGAAGATACTATTAAATTATTCCCTAACGAATGTAAAGATTTAGTTTTGGATATTCAAAAAAGAATATTTGATGCTACAAACAAACACGTTGAAGTTATGGTTTACGGTGACGGTGCGTTTAAAGATCCGCAGGGTAAAATCTGGGAACTCGCTGACCCGGTTGTTTCACCAGCTTTTACGGATGGTCTTATTGGTACACCAAACGAATTAAAGTTAAAATATCTTGCGGATAATGATTTTAAGGATTTGTCCGGTGAAGAGTTAAAGAAAGCAATTTCCGAAAGTATAAAAGCAAAACAGGATAACTTTGTGGGTAATATGGCTTCACAGGGTACTACTCCACGCCAGTTGACAGACTTAATAGGTTCATTGTGCGATTTGACAAGCGGTTCAGGCGACAAAGGCACTCCTGTTGTACTTGTTCAGGGTTATTTTGACAATTATACTAACTAAAATTTTAAACCTTCTCGTATTGAGAAGGTTTGATTTTTTATATTAAAAGGTCGAATTTTGTTTGACTTTACCGTAGTAATATGCTATAATTAGGTAAATATTGAGAGGGTGATTTGTCATATTAGCATTAGAGAATAAAATATTAAGTGAAGGCAAAGTTCTTCCCGGAAACATTTTAAAAGTTGATTGTTTTTTAAACCATCGCCTTGATGTTCCTTTTTTAATGGAAATGGGCAAGGAAATATACGAATTATATAAAGATGCCGGAGTTACAAAAATTCTTACTATTGAAACATCCGGAATTCCTATTGCATTTGCTGCGGCACATTATATGAATGTTCCTGTAGTGTTTGCCAAAAAGAATAAGTCTGAAAATATCTCACCTGATTCTTTTCGTTCAACAGTTACGTCATATACAAGAAAAAATGTATATGATGCAATAGTCAGCAGAGAGTTTTTACATAGTGACGATAATGTACTGATTATTGATGATTTTCTTGCAATGGGCAATGCTATAAACGGTCTTATAGACATCATCGGACAAGCAGGTGCTAATCTTGTTGGTTGTGCTATAGCCATTGAAAAAGGTTTTCAGGGCGGAGGAGATATGCTTCGCGAAAAAGGAATAAGAGTTGAATCTCTTGCGATTGTTGAGAATATGACCGAAGATTCTCTTACATTCCGTAAATAACTTAGTGTGTAAATTTATTTTACATAAATATTAATAATGCTAAAAAGCAGGAGGGTACAAAAAATGAAAAAAATTGTAACACTACTTCTTGTTGTAACTATGCTTGTTGCGTCAATGACATTACTTGCAGGTTGCGGCAACGAAACAGCAAATGCTGATTTCAAAATTGGTTTCATCTTCTTACACGATGAAAACTCTACTTACGACAAAAACTTCTTAGACGCTGCTAAAGCCGCAACAGAAGAATTAGGCTTAACTGCAGAACAGGTTATCTTCAAAACAAACGTTCCCGAAGGTAATGAATGTTACGAAGCAGCAGCAGACCTTGCTGACCAGGGTTGCGATATCGTTTTCGCTAACAGTTTCGGTCACGAACCTTATATGTTAAAAGCAGCAAAAGAATTCCCTGAAGTTGAATTCTGCCATGCAACAGGTACAACTGCTCACACAGAAAAAGTTGCTAACTTCCACAATGCATTTGCTTCTATCTACGAAGGCAGATACTTAGCAGGTATCGCTGCAGGTATGAAACTTAACGAAATGATTGAAGCAGGTAAAATCACAGCTGACCAGGCTAAAATGGGTTACGTTGGTGCATTTACATACGCTGAAGTTATTTCAGGTTATACATCATTCTACTTAGGTGCAAAATCAGTTTGCCCATCAGTTACAATGGAAGTTCAATTCACAGGTAGCTGGTATGACGAAGCTTTAGAAAAAGAAGCTGCTACAAAACTATTAAGCAACAACTGCGTACTAATCAGTCAGCATGCTGACTCGATGGGTGCTCCTACTGCTTGCGAAAACGCTGGTGTTCCAAACGTTTCATACAACGGAAGCACAGTTGATGCTTGTCCTAACACATTCATCGTTTCTTCAAGAATTGACTGGGCACCATACTTCAAACACATCATCGAAAACAATATCGCTGGCAAAGAAATCGCATACGACTGGTGTGAAGGTTTCGAAGTTGGTTCAGTTAAGTTAACAGATGTTAACGAAAAAGCTGCTGCAGCTGGCACAAAAGAAGCAATTGAAGATGCTAAAGCAAAATTAATTGCCGGTGAAATTAAAGTATTTGATACAGATACATTCACAGTTAACGGTGAAAAACTTGAATCATATCTTGCTGACGTAGATACTGACGAAGCGTACACTCCTGATACAGAAGTAATCGCTGATGGTTATTTCCACGAATCAGAATATCTTTCAGCACCTTACTTTGATTTACAAATCGACGGTATCACATTGCTTAACAGCATGTTCTAATTTTAATAATTGTATAGGGCGGAAAAATTCCGCCCTATA
>JAGCLT010000034.1 GCA_017646825.1 Clostridia bacterium
TGCAATTTTGTGGTCCTCGTGGGCAACAACAATAGTAGTCGGCATACCAACACCCACTTCTTCTGCGTGAGTAGGTCCTGATAATACCGCAACTTTTGCACTTGGAATTTCAGATAATACCGTATCTGTCAAAAGCATATTTGTATCAGTGTCAAAACCCTTTGACACAATAACTATAATCTGCCCCTCAGTTATAAAAGGTGCAATGTTTTTCGCAGTAGATTTAACCGCGTTTGACGGAACTGCAAGAACAAGTATGTCTTTTTGTGACACGCAAAATTCCAAATTCGTGGTAAACTGTACGTCTTTCGGTATCATAACACCGGGCAAAAGAGCCTTGTTTTCGTAATCTTTTGATAAATTTTCATACTCTTCTTTCAAATAAGACCACAATGTTACAGAGTGACCTGATTTTGAAAGCAACACGGATAAGGCAGTACCCCATCCGCCAGAACCGATAACACCAATACTACTCACGTCAATCATTCCCTTTCTGTTGTTTTCTTTTTTTAAAGCAGTTCTCAGTGCCTTTAAACAGCCTTATTATATTGCTTCTGTGTCTGTATAAACCAAGTACACAGGCAAAAATTCCAAGATATATAAATCTTTCCTTAAAAGGTCCGCCATAAAATAGTGCAACCCCAATTGGGAACGATAAGAAAATAAAAATTGAGCCTAATGAAACGTAGCCCGTTATAAACATAATTGCAACGGCAATGGGAATTACGGGAATACCAATTCTCCAGTCAAGCATTACTAAAGAACTGATTGTTGTTAAAACACCTTTACCGCCTTTGAAACCGAAGAACACAGGATAATTGTGTCCTAAAATAACACCAACTGATGCACAGTATTCTGCAAGTCTGTCTTTAAATACAAAACGTGCAATTAAAATCACAAGCACCGTCTTTAAAATATCGCATAAAAACACGGCTGCACCTAAAAGTTTCCCGTAATTTCTTAAAATATTGGTAAATCCTGCATTACCGCTGCCTTGTGTTCTTACGTCTTCTTTAACAAAAATCTTTGAAAATATAATGGAAAAATTAACACTGCCCACTAAATATGCTATAACTAACATAATAAAATTGTTTAACATAAAAGACGCCTCCGGATTAATTTTTGTCCTTTTCCCTTAAAACAAATTTAATTGCGCTTCCCTCAAAACCGAATGTGTTTCTCAACTGGTTTTCAATGTATCTGATGTATGAAAAATGTGCAAGTTTTTTGTCATTTACAAATAATACAAATGACGGTGGTTTAATACCTGTCTGTGTAAGATAATAAATCTTAAGCCTTTTGCCCTTGTCTGACGGTGGCTGAACACGTGCCGTAGCATCATTTATTACATCGTTTAGCATACCTGTTGAAATACGCATCGAACTTTGATTGTCAATGTATTTTGCAATTTCAAAAATCTTGCTTAGTCTCTGCCCTGTTTTTGCTGATACAAATAAAATGGGAGCATATAGCATAAAACCAAGTTTTTCCTGAACTTCTTTTCTGAAATTGTCCATTGTGTTTGTTTCTTTTTCTATTAAGTCCCATTTGTTTACAGCAACAAGACAGGCTTTGCCGCTTTCGTGAATGTATCCTGCAATCTTTGTGTCCTGCTCGGTAACTCCGTCTGATGCGTCAATCATTAAAACCGCAACATCTGCTCTGTCAATAGAACTTAAGGATCTAATAACGCTGTAACGTTCAATTTCTTCTTCAACTTTACCACGTTTTCTCATTCCTGCGGTGTCAATAATCATAAACTTTTCACCGTTTACAGTAACGATTGTGTCAATACTGTCACGGGTGGTACCTGCAACCGGACTTACTATAAGTCTTTCCTCACCAAGCATTTTGTTAACAAAAGAAGATTTCCCTGCATTAGGTCTGCCAACGACTGCAATTTTCAAAATTCCTTCTTCTTCGTCTGTGGTTTCTATACTGTCAAAATTCTCTACTACCGCATCTAACATATCGCCAAAGCCCATACCGTGAACACTGGATACCGCAATAGGCTCACCGATTGCAAGATTGTAAAAATCATAAAAGACAAGTGGTGGTTCACCTGGTGCATCGCATTTGTTACAAGCAAGAACTATTGGCTTACCGCTTTTTCTTAGCATTGTTGCAACGTCTTTGTCCGCAGCTGTAACGCCTTCTTTTACGTCAACTACGAAAATAATAACGTCTGCAGTTTCTATTGCAATGTCAGCCTGTTCACGCATAAGGGTCAGTATTTTACTGTCTGTTGTAGGCTCAATACCGCCTGTGTCAACGATTTTAAACTGCTTTCCAGCCCATTCGGCATCAGCATATATTCTGTCTCTGGTTACCCCGGGAGTATCTGCAACAATAGACAATCTTTTACCTATAATTTTGTTAAATAGTGTTGACTTACCAACATTTGGTCTGCCTACAACTGCAACAATAGGCTTTGCCATATATTTTATCCTCCAATAACTTCTTTTAATTTTGCTCCGTCATTCGGAACTGTAATAACCTTTATGTTAAGGGCATGTTCTATATCTGAAATACTGTAATCATCAAGTAAAACCCCGTCGTAATTTAATAAAACTTCAGGGAGAATAAGTACCTCGCCCAAATCTTTCCCTTTTAATTGTTCCACTATGTCTTTACCTGTAAGAAGTCCTGCAACTGTAATAGTATTACCGAAAAAGTCGTTGTTAATTGCAATAACATTTACTTTATCCGTTACGCCGTCAACAAGTTCTTTAATGTACGGTGCAGCGCTTACCCCTGTAGCAATAGTTTTTTTAGTAGTAACTTCGGGGGCATCAACACTGTTCCATTCTTCAATAAATGAACTCAATAACCCTACACCATTCTCAATCTGTAAAAAATCCTCGTAAAATGATGCATCAGGTAACGGGTGCTCTGCTTTAACATAAAACTCGTCAGATGCAAACACGAAACTTGTACCAAGTTCCTTTAAACACTTTTTACTGTGGTTATAAACCTGGGTAATAACACGACCTGCATCATCTTTGTTAAATCCTTCTAACCTGCAAAGCCCTTCTCTGTGGCAGGTAAGTCCTACAGGAACAACAGACAAACTTTGCACATAAGGATACAGTTTTGCAAGTTCTGTAATGGTTTCGTCAAGGTACTCACCATCATTTATTCCTTTGCACAAAACCACCTGGCAGTCCATAAATATTCTCGCATCGTAAAAACGCTTCATAATGGACAATACATCAGAATTTTTATTGTTAAGCATTTTAGCCCTTAAATCTTTATTTACTGTATGAACAGATACGTTAATTCGTGGCAAGTGCATATCAATAATTCTTTTAACATCGTGCTCTTTTAAATTAGTTAAAGTAATATAATTGCCCATTAACGTTGAAAGTCTGTAATCATCATCTTTATAATATAAAGATTTTCTCATATTTTTGGGAAGTTGGTCAATAAAGCAGAAAACACACTTGTTCTGACACCACTTTTCTTTGTCAATAAGATAGTTTTCAAAAGTAACACCAAATTCCTCATAATACTCGTTAATTATCTCCACAATTTCAACTTCACCGGTAGTTTTTTTAATTTCAATTTCATATTGTTCCGATGCGGTTAAAAAGCGAAAATCAAGTATGTCTTTTATAGGTATGCCGTTAACGGAAACAATTATATCACCGGGTATAACGCCTATATCAAAGGCTATGGAATTGTCTGTAACCGACTTTACAACTGCTTCCAAAAATCAACACTCCATCCAAAAAAAATTTTCGTATAAATAGGAAAAAAAGAGGTTGATGCCAACCTCTCAAAAATTTACGCTTCTTTTTTAATGACTTCCTTGCCGTTGTAGTAACCACAGTTTTTGCAAACTCTGTGTGGCATTTTAAATTCTTGACAATTTGGACACTTTACCAAACCGGGCAAAGATAATTTCCAATTAGCACGTCTTTTATCGCGTCTTTCCTTTGATACTCTTCTCTTAGGTACTGCCATGTGTAAACACACCTCCTCAATATTGCTGACAAACAAAATTAAAACCGCTATTTCTTTTTAGGATATTTTGGCTTTAAAAATCGCTCGTCTATAATGTCATCAGGTTCGCATTGACATTGATTTATGTTCAGATTGCTACCGCATTTACTGCACAACCCCAAACAATCTTCGCTGCACAAAAATCTTGATGGCATATTAATTAGAACATTACCGAACACAATATCGTCAATATTCAAAACTGTGCCGTCCAGTTCCACCTCGTCCTTGCCTACGGTTTCTTTAATTTCAACATCAATAGTTGAGTTTGTATCTTCAAGACATCTTGCACAAGGTGCAGTAATCTTTGCACAAACCGTACCGTAAACTTCAAGGCTTCCTGCAAAATTAATGACGTAGCCATTAACTTCTGCTTTAATTTTTGCATCGTCATATTGAAAGTCTAAAACACCCTCAAAAGACACTTTTTCATTTTGGTTGTTTATAATTGGTAACAAATCTACATTCATAATCTGTATTATACCTTTTTTTCATTTATTTGTCAACTGTTTTTTGTAAATTGCAAAGGAATATCTTCAAAATATGAATGATATTTTATCTCTCTCTGTTTTGGGAACAGAAAATCGAACAATTCAACGAAATAATCATCAGTCATACTTGCAATATAATCCACTACAATCTGATTAGGCTCTGTTTCTTCGTACCTCTCACTGCCATAGTATTTCCTGTATCCGTTAACATAATCAATATGATGAATGTAAATCGGTGAATTTTTATTGCCCGTTATTAAATCAATAAGCAGTTTCTGATACATTTTTTCGAACATTGGGGCTACCAGTTGGTCATTTTTCTTTGTAACTTTTGAATGATCATAAATGTATGTGTAATTTTGCTTTTTACTGTTTTTAAGTTCGTTAAAATAGTCATCATCTAATCTGATATAGTCTTTTCCGTAACTGTTTTCAATGATATTTACTATCATATTGTTTATTATTGCGGCATTTTGTGTGCCTAAATTATCAGCCTTAAACATTTCATCGTCCGGCAGAATTTTAGTTCTTATTGCATCCTGTCTATCTTTTCCCAGATATGCAATCATATCACAAATACGCACAACGCACCCCTCTAAGGTACATGGCAACAGATGATTTGACACTTCCTCGCTTATATAACACTGCTCAACAATAGCATCAAATTCGCTGAAAGTTCTTAGTTTAGCAGGTTTGTATTCACCCAGCTCAAACTCCCCGTTGTGACATAATATTCCGTCTAATGTCTGCAGACTTATATTGTAGTTAAAAATCCCATCAAGCACTCTTACGCTGTGGACATTGTGATGAAAATACCTGCCTGTTTTTTCGTTGTACAGTCTGTTTAAGTACTTTTCTCCTGCATGACCAAAAGGGGTATGCCCTATGTCGTGGCCAAGAGCAATTGCCTCTATTAAATCCAAATCAAGGTTTAACATTCTGCCTATGTTACGGGCGATACGTGATACCAACTGAACGTGCAAAGCACGTCTTGAAATATCGTCATTTTTATATAATGAAAACACCTGTGTTTTGTCTGTATATCTGTTATAGTACGGACTGTGCATAATTTTTTCCGCATCACGAACAAAGGCAGGACGCCACAAATTACCCTTATCATGATTCGGACGGCGTCTTACCGCAATATCTTTATTTAATTTGTCATCATTTAAATCCGCTTTTATTCTGTCTTGTAATTCTTTTGAAAGGCTATTATATTTTAACATTCACCCACCTCAAAACAATTATATAACGGATTAGTAAAGTTGTCAATTACCTGTATAACCCAGTACAACTCCGCCGTCCTGTGCATAGTAACAACATAATCCTCCGCATTCATTTACAATAATTTCAGCACCGGGAAATTTTTCATTTATCAGTTCTTTCAGTCTTAAAGCGTCCTGCACATTATTGCAGTGTGAAATGATACATTTACCAGAAAAACCGTTAATTTCAAGTTCTTGTAATATTTTTGCGTAGGACTTGTTTTTTCCTCTGCATTTATGAAGCAACTGCAGTTCACCAACGTCACTTGCTTTTCCTACAATTTCAATACCAAGTGCAGAAACTACTTTTGCAACTGCTCCGTTAATTCTTCCGTTTCTTGCAAGATTGTCAAGAGATTTTAACCAGAACATCAGGTGTGTTCTTTTTTGAAATTCCGTCACTTCTTTTTCAATCTCGTAAAAATCTTTCCCCTCGTTATGAAGTTCAGTTATTTTCTCTACAATCAGTTCCATTTCAGGACCTACTGAAAGTGAATCTATCACACATACTTTTGCGTTTTCATGCTCTGATAAATACTGTTCTTTTGCATTTATTGCACAGGAATAACTTGCCGAAAGGTTACTTGAAATAGTTATTGCAAATATTTCGTCACTACCCTCAAAAGCGTCAAGCCATTCAGAAATATTAGGACAAGAAGTTGATGATTTTTCTTTACTGTTACCAAAATCAACCATCATCTGCCTAACGTCTAACCCGTCGTTGTCAATATATTCTTTTTCACCTAAATATATTTTAAGGGGAACTACTGCACAGTTGCCTCCTTTAATATTTGATGATGAATCTGCTACAATTTTAAAACTCATTTATGCCACCTCATAATTAAAATCTGTTTATCGGTTTTTCAAAAACCGCTCAACAGTTATTTTAACATCTTTTATTAGAATTGTCAATAACTTGACAACAATTTTTAATCGTGATATACTGACAAAGGTGATTAATATGAATGAAAAAATGCTTAGAACTATATCTGAGCCAATTAAAAATTTCAGGCTACCAAAATTTGAGGAAATTCCCGATGTTGGACTTTATCTTGAGCAGACAACAAAATACATTTCACAGATATATGCCCCTGTTCAGGAAATAACACTTACTTCCTCTATGATAAGCAATTACGTAAAAAAAGGCCTAATACCAAATCCGATTAAAAAGCAGTATAACAGAGAGCAAATAGCGTATCTCATATTTATTGCTTCTGCAAAACTTGTACTGTCAATGGATTTTATAAA
>JAGCLT010000035.1 GCA_017646825.1 Clostridia bacterium
GGATGTAAAAAAGTTTTTTTACAACCCCTTGTTGTATTACGTCGAAAATTATGTTAGAATAGGTATGATGGGAGAAATTGAAAATTCGAGGTGATAAAATGTTATTATATATAGTAAGACATGGAGATCCTGTCTATGAAACAGATTCTTTAACAGACAGGGGCAAGTTGCAGGCGGAAGCGGTAGGAAAAAGAATGTTTGATGCAAAGATAGACAGAATTTTTTCTTCTCCTATGGGACGTGCACAGGAAACTGCAGAGCCTGCGTGCAGATTGTTAGGACTGGAGAAAACTATTGAAGACTGGACGCACGAAATTGAGGATGAAAGACTGACACCGTTCCCGGACGGGAAAATGAAGTCTATCACATTTGTGCAGAATACATACTACCGTGAAAATGGAAATATCGAATTGCCGTATGAGAGAACCTATGAATGTAGTGGTATAAATCAATCCAATATGAAATCAGCGGTTGAATACATTGAGGAAAACGGAAAAGAATTTTTGGAAAGACTAGGTTATCGGGAAGAAAACGGCGTGTACAGGATTTTAAGAAAGAACGAAGAAAGGGTTGCACTGTTTTGCCATACGGCATTTTCAAAAGCGTGGCTTTCATCACTTCTGCATATACCGCTTCATATAATGTGGGCAGGTTTTCATAACACGCATACGAGTGTAACTGTTCTCGAATTTGAAAATAACGAAAACGGCTTTACAGCGCCAAAATGCTTGTGCTTTTCAGATGTTTCGCATCTGTACGCCCAAGGTCTGGATTTGATTCATGACAACAGGGTTGAGATATGATTTTTTAGTCCTGACTTGACACGAGTAAGAATTTTGTCGAATGATGGGGGAAAAGAAGAAAAAAAGGAGAATGAAAATGAGAAAGAAGACTTTACTAGTGCTTGTAATAACTGTGTTTTGTATACTTGTGTTTTGTGTAATAGGCGTATCAGCGGCTTCAAATGGTTCTTGTGGAGAAAACCTTTCGTGGACACTTGATAATTATGGTACACTTACAATAACAGGAACAGGAGAAATGGATAACTGGACACAGGCTTCAAATGTGCCTTGGAATAATTTGCCTTATGCAAGTAAAGTGCGAAAGATAGTTATAAATAATGGAGTTACAAGCGTAGGAGATTATGCTTTTTATGATTGTGATAACTTAACAAGTGTAACCATCCCTGAAGGAATTATAAGTATAGGATTAAATTCATTTTTCAGTTGTGGAGCATTAGAAAGTATAAATATTCCTAAAAGTGTTACAAGCATAGGTGCATCTGCTTTTGCTAGTTGTACCCGTATAACCAGTATTGAACTGCCAAGTAAATTATCAAGCATTGGGAATTCTGCCTTTAGTGGATGTACTGCATTAAAGAATGTTGTAATATCAAAAGGAATAACGAATATAGGAAATTATACTTTTAGCGGTTGCACTGGATTGACAAGCGTAATTATCCCAGAAGGTGTGACCAATATTGGTGGATATACTTTTTCTGAATGTACTAACTTAAAAAATGTAACTATTCCATATGGTGTAAAAAGTATTCCAATGCAAACTTTCAAAAATTGTACCAGTTTAACAACCATTACAATACCAAATAGTGTTAATACTATTGGAGAACAGACTTTTTTTGGTTGTTCTAGTTTGTCGAATGTAGCCATTCCCGAAGGAGTAACAAGTATTGGTGAACGAGCTTTTGGCAATTGTACGAGTTTAATAAATATATCCATCCCTAAAAGTGTTACAAATATAGGATATTATGCGTTTTCGGGGTGTACTAGCTCGGCAACCGTTACACTTTCGGAAGGTTTGACCAACATAAGCGCTGGAGCTTTTTATAATTTCACTGGATTAACTAATATTAATTTTCCTAGCACCTTGAAGAGCATAGGTAGTAGCGCTTTTTATGGTTGCAATGGTTTAACCGCTATAACCATTCCTGATACTTTGGAAAATATGGGATGGTCGGCGTTTGAAAATTGTGTCAACCTAAAAACGGTTAATTACAATGCTATAAATTGTATTTATGCAGGTGATGGACAAGTTTCTGATGCGGTATTTTCGGGATGTACACTTCTTACAACTATAAATATTGGCAAAAAGGTAATCAATATGTCATCTGGTGTGTTTGCTGGATGTAAAAGTATAGTAACTGTAAATTATAGTGCGTCAAATTTGTGTGTTAATAGTGGTATCTTTATAGATTGTATATCGATTTCTGAAATTAATATAGCAGACGACGTAACCCAAATACCCGATTTTGTTTTTTACGATTGTAGTGGATTGGTAAACATATCTATCCCTAAAGGGATAAAAAGCATAGGCAATTATGCATTTGGCGCTTGTACTAGTGTGAAAAATATCGTTATACCTGAGGGTGTAAAAAGTTTTGGTAACTATTCTTTTGGTGCTTGCTATAGTCTAGAAAGTATAACTATACCTAAAAGTATTGAAACGATTGGAAACGGCGCTTTTTTCAAGTGTAATAGTATAGAAAATGTTTATTATCAAGGAACAGAAGACGAATGGAAAGAGATAGTTATCGGAAGTGATAACGGTTGTTTGACGACTGCGAATATTCACTATATAAAACATCCTATAATTGAAGCTAAAGTTTCACAAGACGGAAAATCTTTTGTAATAACTCCTAAATATGTAGAAAATGGCAATGTTGTAATTTTAGCATTATATGACAAAAAGAAATTTGTGAAAATGTATTATGATACATACCAAGGGATAGATGTGAATTTCTATAATGTTGGAGAAAAGTATGATGAGGTAAAAATAATGGTTTGGAGTGGATTGAATACATTAAGACCGGTATGTGCTTACAATTCAAATCCAACGATAACTAAATAATATGACAAAATATACGTTATTGAATTTGTATTCAATTGCTCATAAAAATTCAATACAATAGTTTACCGATAATAAATATTTACATATCGGGCAGGAAAATCAAAACAATGACATTTGTAAGGAGATTAAAGATATGTCAAAAAAATATTTTGCATGTGTGTATGGCGGAGCAAACGACAGAATTGCAAGCCAGCACAAAGAAAAGATAGAAGAATTAGGAAAATTAATTGCATTAAACGGGATTTCGCTTGTATATGGTGCCGGTGCAACAGGTTGTATGGGTGCGGTTGCAAGAGGTGTTAAAGAAAACGGTGGATTTGTATTGGGCATAACGCCGGATTTTATCAGCGAATTTGAGGAAATATTCAATTGTGATAATAAGGTTATGGTTGACACTATGGCAGAGAGAAAGACACTTATGGAGAAACATGCCGATGTGTTCTTTATTGCTCCCGGTGGAATAGGAACCATGGATGAGTTCTTTCAGGTGTTGACCTTAAAATACTTAAAGAGAATAAATATACCGATTGTTATAATAAACCTTGATGGTTATTATGACACGCTGATTGCACTGATTAAAGATCTGGTAAAACAAGGTGCTGTAACGGAAGAAATACATAAGTTGTATGATGTAATAACGGATGTGAATGAAGATACAATAGTTCCGATACTTAAAGGCATTGTGAAATAACAAAACGAAATCTTTGAAAATAATACCGGTATTTTACAATCCTTTTATGGCCAGTGAATTTGGTATAAGATGAATTGTATTTTATCGGTGGATACAAAACAGTAATTTTTTATAAATACACCATATATACTGAATATAATATTACAAAGGGGTGTTTTTATGAATGCAATAGTAGTTTACAAAACAAAATACGGTTCCACAAAAACTTATGCCGAATGGATAGGCGAGGAACTTAACTGTAAAACAGCAGATGCTAAAGAGATTACAATAGATGAACTTGAAAAATATGATACCATAATATACGGTGGAGGCCTTTATGCAGAAATTATAAACGGAGTAATCTTAATCACTAAAAACATTGAAAGATTAAAAAACAAAAAGATAGCGGTTTATACCACAGGTATAACACCTCTTGACTGTCGCGAGTATTATGATAAAATTGTTGTTGAAAAGAATTTTAAGAATGGATTGCCCCAATGTATAAAGATTTTTAATTTTACAGGCAAAATGATTATAAACGAACTTACTGCTGTGCATAAAGCGGCACTGAAAACATTGAAGAAAATAATGAGTTCAAAAAAAGAACCAACGGAAATGGAAAAACTTCTTATAGAACTTTGTGATGCAGACGGTGATTTTTGTGACCGTTCTCAGATTGCCGAACTGGTAAAATACATAGTTTCTTAATAGTCAAACCTGACGGGAGGCGAAATTGTGATACAGGAAATAATAACACAAGAGGACAAAAAATCAGCTGATATATTTATCTGCTACAGGAAAGACATAGGTGCTGACTGGGGCAAACAAATATACAACTGGATGAAAGAGGAAGAAGACTTAAATTTTGGTAAAGTGTATTATTCTGAATTTATTTCCAATGCAAATTTTGTTAATGATATAGCCCCTGTCATAGAAAGTGCAAAATATATTGTTGTAGTTGCAACAGAGAATTTTACTTCCGGCTTCCCTGTAACAGAAGATGAAATAAATAGTGGGGACATTGTAACCGCAAAAGAAACTCTGGCAATTATGAGACGCCTAAAATCTCAAAATCCCCCCGAACTGGTGTTTTTACATGTGGGAATGTTTAACGAGGAAGACAAGAAAAATATATCAGCCATTGCAGACATTGTGGCAGATACTCCAGAACAGTCAGAATGGCTTGCAAACTGTTACATAACAGCAGGTATTCATAATTTGCATTCAAGGGGTGAAGATGATCTCCAAAAAGCAGAGTTTAAGTCCTATTTGACTTTTACAGCAAAAGAGAAGAATGTTATACGTTACAATGCAGCTAAAAATATGAAGATAGACGTTGCAAACAATTTATTTATGTTACCCCAGATTATAAAGGTTACAGATGCCCAGCAGAATTTTGTAAATTTAAATATTGAACAGTTGGCAGACCGTTTAATAAATATGCCCCAAAACGAGCGTGTTGCCCTTATTTACGGTAACGGCGGAATGGGCAAAACCACACAACTTAAATACCTTTGCAGAAAAAAACAGGAGGAGTATTTAAGTAAATATAAAACCGACGGTGACGATACCATATATATTTATCTCCCTGCATACAAGATTGCACAGCACGGGAACTTGTTCCGTGCACTTTTGAAAGAGATAAAAAAAGATGGTGTTTATAATAACGAACAGGCTGAAGATTTTGTTCTTGAGAAGTTATCAGTAAGCAAAAACGAAACATGTGCGCCTTGTCTTTTATGTATTGACGGCCTTGACGAGGTTGACGACTCTGCTATTATAAAACATATTTCAGACAAAATAAAACTGATGCAGGAAAAAGGCGTTGCAATACTTATAACATCAAGAAACGCCGTTGCTACGGATATTGCAAAACTGGAGTGTGTAATAGAACCATTGGACTATGAAAACGTTATTGAAAGTCTGCCGGTAAAATATCGTCCTAAAAGTAAATTTGACAGACTTGCAAAACTTCTTTGTACACCTTTTTATTTCAGTATGTATAAAGAAACGGTAACAGATGAGGGCGACGGAACAATTGGGGAACTTTATAAAAACAATAAGGACAAGTTTTTTTACCACGAAAGCCCAAAATTCCCCGGGGAACTTATATGGAACTATATTATGCGCCATATAGCAAAAAGTGCAAGAAACGATATTGCTCTTGATAAAAGTGACAGAATCAACTATTTTTATCTTCTTTATATGCTTCCGTTGGTAGCATCAAAAATGGTACTTTTAAGACAACAAAGAATGCAGGAAGCGGAACTTTACAGTTTTTACAACAGCGTAAAAGACGGAATCAGTGACTGGAAACCATTCTGGAGAGTTAATTCCGTATCAAACAGACTTGGAGTTGATAGTAAGGACATTCCCGAATTTAATGAGTTTATTGATTTTTGTGATAAAACCTTTCCGCTTATTAAAACCGATGAACAGGACAACACCGTATATTATAAATTTAATCACGGAATACTGTTGTTATTCTTTACGGCATTAAATACTGTTAACCAAATTTCTGCAATAGATGAAAACACAGATTTGTCACAACTTGACATTTCAAAAAAACTGATTCCTTTGCAACAGTTAAGCCTGATTGGTGAAATATGCGGTGACAAACAAAACATTCCGTATTACGATGAAGAGTGGAAGGTTGTTACACCTGGTATGGAGAACAATCTTATAAGCAGAACTTTTGATAACATAAGGAAAAACAAAAGTGATGCAGACACATCTTTGCTTGTAAACAATTTATTTTCTGTTTTGAAAGAGGTACGTGTTCAGGACGACGGAATTGCAGATTTGTCAGGTGTTGATTTTTCATACCTTGATTTAACAAAATGTTGCTTAAATCTTATTGTTTTTTCACGCCATTCCCATAACCACAAACTTTGTGCTAAATTTGACGGAGCAAAGTTTGATGCCGCCGTGTCTTTCGGCTACGGTCCAAAGAAAAGCGATAATGCTACAATGATTGTTTCGCAAATTGCAATTAAAAACACTTTCCTTATTACTGTAAATGACCACGGAATTATTAATATGTGGGATATAGAAACAGGAGCGTTTTTAGATAACTACAGCATTGAAGCGGACAACAAAAGCCATAACATAAGTGATATTATATGCGTAAACAACAATGAGATTTATGTTGCCTGTGACAACAGTATTGTAAAACTGATACTTAATACACAGTTTAAAAAACTTGAGTTTTGTGAAATGTATCACATAAAATCAAATGCTATAAAACATTTAGGTTACAATCAGGAGAGTGGACTATACTATCATACTGTACAGTCACCAATTGACAGGTATGACGCTTACGGCAACTTAGTTAAGCCAACAGTAAAAAACCCCAATGAAAAAGTGTATCCGATTGATATGTGGTATTTTGACGGGGTAGTTTCAAAAGACGGAAAAACTGCTTACAGTATTGAACTGGGTCCTGTGGCGGGAAGAGGAAACCTGTATTCTGCAGGGGATATAATAAAGCACGTTTGGAACGATGACGAGGGCAAATATGACAGTTTCATTTTTTGCAGTCTTAAACAACTGAACAACGTTGTTAAGGCGTCTCACATCAGTAACGGGCATTTATATTTTTCAAAAGACGAGGACAAACTGTATTTTAATTTTTCTGCTGACAGAGGAAAAAACAAACAAAGCGAAGTTATTGTGTTTGATATTTCAAAAGATGAATGCGAGATTACGGAATATATAAGACTGCATACAAGTTACCGCTTTACTGTAAATTCAATGTGTTTTGACGGCAACAATATATGGTTCTCTTCGTATTTATCAGTTTATATGGTTGACAAACAACGTGTATTAAGACTGTTTTGCGGAGGCGACGGGCAGTTGATTGCTGTACGCTTTATGCCTGATACAAAGAGTTTTTTCACCGTTTCAAACAATCCTATAAGAATTCACATATTTGACTGCAGTTCTTTGCCACTAAGATGCGAAAGCCAGATAATTCCAAAAGGGATTACAAAAGCGGAACTTATTGCCCTTGGTTTTAAGTTTTATGAAAATATGGAATTTACAAAAACAGGGGGACAAGCATATACAGAGTATCCGAAGCAGGTACGTATTATACTGTCTGCCAATAAAAATATTGCTAACAGCATTTATTGTGTTGACGTATCAAACGGACTTACATATAGCAGCAAGGACGTAAGATATGAAGATACTGAAATGATTGCATCTCCCGTAGTTTCTTTTGACTCAGCAAACGGCGAAAGATTTATTTTAAGCACAAGAAACAAAACCGTAAGTGTTGTAAGTATCGGCGAAACAAAAAACGTGCTTTCTTCTGTAGAGGTACATCCTGAGTGGTTGTTTGCAGACTGTTCATTTGACGGTGCAGATTTTGGCGAAGACGGAATTCCTGATGCAATAAAGCCATACATCAGAAACGGATTTAGTGACGGTGAGGAAATTGTTGCCCAAATCGATGAATATCCCTTATTTGAACAAGATTATGATATACCGGAGGAATAATAATGAATAAATTACATATTTTTGAGGACGGAACTGTCCTTGAAAACAGCACAGATTCAGGCAATATTTTCAGACTTCCAAAAACGATGGGCAAATACTATGCTACAAAGGTTGAACTAAAGGGCGGAACTGTAGCTGTTTGTTATTCTTTTTCCCGATATAATGCAGGAGACATTGTAAGAGGTTTTACTCTGAGAAAAATCAATGACGTGTTAAGCGGTGTTATTATTGACGGCTATTCATCAGAGTTTGACGAGACATTTATTTGCTTTGCGGAATATGAGTCTTTTATGCTTTGTCAGGATTATAAAGCTGTAAAAAAATTGCAGGAAGTAAAAGTTTCTGATGAAGATTTTGTAAAACAGCATCTTAAACAAAATAGAGATGTTTGTCTTATAAAGTCAAATATCAGAAGTTGTGCGGTTAATAACATAAAAGCAAAAAGGTACAAGTATTGCAGGTCAAAAATTCTTGTGCCCTTTGGTAGTCGCGATATTGAAATTACGAACTGTCCCGTTGATTATTATCTGGATAATAATGAGCAGATATATGTGTATTTTTATCTGGACCAAAAAGAACAACTGCACGTGCTTCCTATTGCAAAATGCTTTAACCGACTGATTGACGAAAACTTTGAAACGGTTTTAAAATTGCTGTCTGACAAAAACTTTTTACTTGCGGGTTATACCTTGTTTGAGAGTCAAAAAGGAAAGTGGAAGACAGATGAAAAAGTAAGAATAATGATTACTTCTGAAGCAATAAAAGGAAAAGGTCAGGGAGAACAATGCTATGCAAGGGCAATAAGTATGTATCCCGAAAATGCAAACGAAATAGATTTTGATGCCGTTTATTACTGCGAATTAACCCCTCCTTCTGTAGGAACAATTTTTGAAGCATACATAAAGAGTGACCATTCTTTCAGAAAACAACCACGCATAATAGAAAACAGCGAATTTGACCGAGAAAAGTTTAAGGTGTGCTTTTGCGATGATGCTCTTGTTGTAAAGGAAAAAGAAGTTTTTTCAGTGGCTCCCGGAAGGTTTGACAATTATGAATTTGAGTCCGCAGTAAAAAGAGGGGACATAGGCAGTTTTCATTATGATGTTTTAAACTGGATAGGAATTCTTGGGTTTGCAACAGATATGGATATTTTAAGACTTATATTAGATGGAATTATTCCTGAAGATGCCGATTCCCTTTCTCAAAACCACCGTAATATGTGTGACGGAATAATAAATGAAACCTATCCTGCAAGTGCTGAATTTTATGATGACCAGAAAAGAACAGTATCATATAACGAATATTTTGGTTATCTGTTGCCCAAAAAGGTAATTAATAAATTAAGCGTACTTGGTCTTATAAACAAGGCAATGTTTGTAACAAAAAACAGTAAGGATAAATCGTACAGAATGCTTTTTATTACCAAAATGGGGCAGGACTTACTTGCCGTTTTGGAAAAGAATAAGTTGCGTCACGACAGTCTTGCTATTTTAAGAACACCGCAATACATAAAGAGAAATCTTGCTTCAAATCAGTTGTTCCATTCCTTTATGGGCGCTTTTACAAAATGGGGTGAATTTAAATACGACAATGTTTTGGTATTTCCTACAAAAGTATTTAAACTTCCCGAAAGGGAAGAGCCTGAAGTTGCAAGAGTGGGTTTCTCTGTTGATATAACCAAAAATGATAATACTGTAACATTTATGGGTGATGCTGTAAGAAATATGACGGGGCTTACCAAAAACCTTGACAAACATAATATGGAAGACAAAATGCCACGTCTTATTAATGTTATAAACAATATTGCGAAAAATAACAACACCCATACTGTTCTGACACTTACCTTTGTTTCTTACGAAGAAATACAGTTGTGGTTAAAAGATATGAGTGATGCCCTTAAGATGTATGCAGATTCGGAGTATTTCCATTTTTATATTACTTATGACGGTTTAACAAGAGGGGACATAACAAGCGGTCTTTTTGAAATAAAAGACGGACAGTTAACAAGTGTTTCAAATGTAGAGGAAGAAATACTAAAATTATTCCAATAAAAAAAGAGCGTTTAATGAAGTGATATAATGATGGTAGACACAAAAAAAGTGTCTACCATCATTTTTTTATGTTATACTAAAGAAAAGGAGTTGAGATTTATGGGAAGACCAAGAGGTGGAACAAATACACACCATACTAAAGAAGAAAAATTAGTATTAGTTTTGCGTAATCTAAACGGAGAAAGCCTAATGAGCTTAGAACGCGAAACAGGTATATACAATGCACAAATTCACAAATGGACAAAACAGTACTTAGAAGGTGGCGAAGAAGCAC
>JAGCLT010000036.1 GCA_017646825.1 Clostridia bacterium
ATGTATTTAATGCTTATGGAGGAAACGGATGACCAGCACCTTAAAAATCTTATTTTAAAGTACACAGGATATTTTGAAGAAATAGAGAAATTCTGTGTTGAAATGAAAGTGCCCTCTCCTGCTGATGATGTGGAAAAAATCGTAAAAAGCGTTTTAAAAGCACTTAAAATGCGTGACAGATATACAATTCTGGTTTACCTTGACAAAATAGGACAATTAGAACGCTACGCAAGAGTATGTGCAGAAAAGTTAGTAAACAGATTATAACAAAAAGGCTTGTATCAGTTAGATACAAGCCCTTTTGTTATTTTATTAATTTACATTCCAGATAAAATCTTTTTTCCCACGCTTCGCCCATAGAGAAAGTTTTTCTTGGTAACGAGCCGTCTTTTATTACTGTGGGGAACAGTTCTGATTTTTCCATAGGAGGAAGAAGAAAACCTATCGTGTTACTCTGTTTTGTAAGTTCTAAAACAACGTCTTCCCCGTGAATATAATCAATTTTACAGTTGTTATTTTTAAGGTAATAATCTAAAAAGTTTTGTAATGTTCCAACAGTCAGTTGACTGGAGGGGTTGCTTACGTAAATATCTTCTTTTTCGCCGTTTATAACATAGGTGATTTTTTGCCCCACACCGTCATTGTTGCATTTATAGTACTGTTTAAGTGAGCCTAAAAGATGCTCGCTGTTGCAATTAAAAACTATTCTGTGAATAGGCTCAAATTCTAAAGAACTATCGTGGATGTTTACGATTTCAACTAACGGAAAACGTGCAGGGTGAGTTTCTTTTTGTTCTTCGGTAAGGCATTTTTTAATTTGCTCCCAACACTCTTTTGCAGTTGCTAAAGAGTGGTTGCCGTCGCCTACTGCAAACAAAAGTTTATTGTCG
The DNA here is from genome assembly GCA_017646825.1 of Clostridia bacterium. Classification (GTDB taxonomy): domain Bacteria; phylum Bacillota; class Clostridia; order Monoglobales; family Firm-18; genus RGIG1864. Next base: position 891 of record JAGCLT010000036.1, read on the forward strand.
CCCTCCATCTGTTCATAAAGTTGTGACAACGCGTTAATTACGGGTGTACCATCAATCTGGTACCCTTTAATATGACCGCTTTGGCACATTAAGTCAAAATCATAAACAGGTGTGGCAGTTTCTTTATTTATTGATTTAAATACTATATCTTTTTCGTCATCAATTAAAAGCATAATGTGTGGAAGTTCCACACTTGCGTTAATTCTTACTTTAACACGAGGGGGTATTCTTTCTATAACAGTACCCTCTGTCGCTCTTATTAATGAAGTTGAGCCTTTATTATAATCGTAGTGCTCAAGGTCAACAGAGCCTACTATACCGCGTCTTATTTTGCCGTTTAAAACTGTTCTTTCCACATAGACAAGACTGTCTTTTAAAGTTTTGAAAACACCGTCATTTATGTATTTTTCCATTGTGGTGTTGATGCTTTCAATTCTTTCCTCTGCATCACCGTCTTCAAGATAAATTTCAGGAAAAATCATATTGAATGTAGAGGGAGAAGAGTCCACGACATTTTTTACATCTTCCCAGTATTTTGGTTCTGATGTATATTGGTCGCAGGCAACTACACTCCATTTTGTCATATCTGCATTTTCGGGAAGTAGAATATCTGCAGTTTTAAAAGGGATTTTACTCATAATTTATCATTCCATTTCGTTTATACTTATAGTTCTTGTATGCTGGGTGTGGAACCATTCTTTCTTATTTTTCTTAGCAATACCCACAATTGTGATGGGCACCCATGTAAGAGAATATATCATATAAGTAAAATAGTGAATAAACAGTTTTTTGTCTGCCTTTTTCTCTACTACCAATACTAGTGGTATCCATAAGAATTGCATTATAACATAGACATTCCAGATGCCCTGGGGAACAAGTCCGTATAAAACAAGATTACTTTCCGGGAATATTGCCTGTATCCACGCCATAACAGTAAGCATACCGTTTGTAATTATTCTTAATGGCTGAAGCAAGTATATGGCACAGTCAAAGGGAGCTAATCTACGCTCTTTTAAGGACTTCTTAAACAGTTTCATACAAAATCTTCCTGCAACGTCGGCGTGTCCCTGCATCCATCTTACTCTCTGCTTCCAGGACTGTGACATTGTAAGAGGTTTTTCGTCATATACTACCGCATCGTTTGCCCATGAAACTTTAATATCATTAAGTGAAAGTTTCATTGTGAATTCCATATCTTCTGTAAGGCAGGTAGCGCCCCAACCGATTTCTTTTAATACAGATAAATCAACAGAGAAACCTGTACCGCAAAGTTGACATCCAAGGCCTAAATTATATCTTGACTGCTGGAACAGTTTGTTTACTGACCAAAATGCGATAGAGTAGGAATATGAAATCCATGAATCTCCAGGATTTTTGCTGTCAATATATCCCTGCACAACTTTGTGTCCTCTGTTGTGCTGAAGATTAATATTTTTAAGAAAGTCAAAGTGGACTAGGTTATCTGCATCAAATACTACTATTGAGTCAAACTTTCTTTCCATATTGTAAATTTTATCAAACATCCACTCAAGAGCAAAACCTTTACCTCTGCATTCTGTGTCCGTTCTTTCATAAACAGTTGCACCGGCATTTCTTGCAACTTCTGCAGTATTATCTGTGCAATTATCCGCAATTAAGAAAATTTCGTATTTGTCTTTGGGATAGTGTTGTTTTTTAAGGCTGTAAATCAAATTCTCAATAACTTTTTCTTCGTTGTGGGCAGCAACAACTACCGCATAATCTCTTTCCACAATGTTATCCAGTTTCTTTTCTCTTTTTGGAATAAAACTGAAAACGGAAATAACAAAGTAATATGCACCAAGCATAAGAAATAGAAATTGAAATATGTAGTTGATAAGCATTATTACAGATATATCTTCCATTGATTTAACACTTTCCTTTCATAAAAAGCATAAAAATATACATACATAATTAATATACAACACTTTTTATAAAAAATCAATACTTTTTTAATATAGTTCAGTATTTATTTGCTATATCGTTAATATTATCGTTATAATTTTTTGCAATATTTCTGACAGCATTTAAGTCGTACCTCTGACATTGCCGTATTTCGTATCCAAGTTGTACTGCAATCTCGTTCCAGCTGCACCCTAATATGTATCTGTTAAAACACACGCTTCTTTCGTAGTTGTTAAGGTTGTTAATAGCGTCGAAAATTTCTTGCATCTGTTCTTTCATACTGATAAGGTCGTATTTTAAATCCTCAATTATTTCAAGGTAAATCCTTTCCATTTTGTTCATAATTGTAACAGATATTTCCTGTTCGCAGTCTTTGGGTTTTGCTATTTTCTCTGTAATTTCTTTTAATGGGTTATACATAATAGTAATAAAATCCTCAAGATGTTTTTCTTTTAACTGAACAGTTCTTTTTAAAATCTGGTAAGAACTCAACCATTTACGAATTTGTTTTTGTTGTTCTTTAGTCATTGTTTCACATACTTCCTTTCCATAAAATCACTCAACTGGGAGAATTTACCAACATTATACATTCGTTTGAGTGATTTGTCAATACCAAAAACTGGAAATTTATATAAAATATTGACTAAATATAGAAAAAATGGTAAAATATACCATAATGGAGGTGTAGTTGTGGGTATATATAGTAAGTTGAAATCATTAATGGAATTGAATAATATGTCAGACGCCGAACTATCAAGGTTGTCTGGAGTTCCCGTATCTTCCATATACAGTATGAAAATGAGGGACAGCAACAAAACAGACCTTGAGGTGCTTAAGTCAATAGCGTCTGTATTTGGAGTCAATATCAGTTTTTTTGTAAGTGACAACCCGTCAGATTTTATAAGGTTGTCAGAGGAGGAGGCAAGCCTTGTTCTTAAGTATAGACTTCTTGACAAAGTTGGTGTTAATTGTGTTAACGCTGTTATAAATTGCCATTTAAACAATGAAAAATGAGATAAATACAAATGTATTTATCTCATTTATGATAGTTTTCATTATTTATAATTTTAAATGCACGGTATATCTGTTCCGCAAGAATTACCCGCATAAGCTGGTGAGGAAACGTCATTTTTGAAAAGGACAGTTTTAGTTTCCCTGCGTTTTTAATGTCATTGTGCAGTCCGTTACTGCCGCCGATTATAAAGGAAATATGAGAACAACCTGATATTGCCTCGGCTTTTATATAATCTGCCAGTTCTACACTGTCCAGCTGTTTGCCCTCAATACAAAGAGGAATACAGGTCCCTTTGATTTTAGGGAGTATTAATTGTGCTTCCTTTGTTATACTGTCGTCACTGTCAGGAAAGTCGGGGATTTCAGTTATAACAAATTTGCAAAAACGAGACAAGCGTTTTTTGTATTCATCTATTGCATCTTTATAAAATTTTTCTTTAATTTTTCCTACTGCAATTATTTCTATAGTGAGCATAACTCCTGTCACCCTATATTTATACTTATTTCATATCTTGGTGCTACTGATAAAGACAAATCCTCCAAAACTACTCCATCACTTGTGATTTTTTCAGAAACGGTTTTAAATGCCGTCTCGGGAGTGTTGTTTTCATCGCTTAAATGTCCAAGTATGATTTTTTCTGTGCCATTTTCAAATAAATATGAAGCAAATCTTGCGCAGTCTGCATTGCAAAGATGTCCGAATTTTCCTGCAATTCTGTTTTTGAGACTTTGGGGATAACTTCCGTTAATAAGCATCTGTTCGTCGTAATTTGCTTCAAGGATTACGGAATTGCATTCCTTTAAAGTTTCCGCTATATTCATGGTGACATGGCCCATATCTGTTGCAACGGCATATTTTTTGCCTTGTGACTCAATTACGTACCCCGTTGGCATATTTGCATCGTGAGGAATTTTAAAGGGTGTAACTGTAGCGGTTCCTACCTCGAAACTATCGTAATTATTAAAAGTTACAATGTTTTCAGGATTAATTCTTCCCACGTTCATTCCCTGCCATGTGCCAACACTTGCAATAACTGGAAGATTGAATTTCCTTGACAGAACCCCTACGCCCATACAATGGTCTGTGTGTTCGTGGGTAACCAGAATATAATCTAAATTCTGTGCAGAAATTCCCGCCTGACATAACAATGGTATAAGCCGCTTTGCGCTTATACCACAGTCAATTAAAATATTCGTATTATCGTCTGAAAACAAAACGGCGTTACCGCTACTGCCGCTTACCAATGTGCGAAATATCATACCACTTCTCCGTTTGCAGAACCGGGAGATTCTGTGCCTTCAGTTTTTCTTGTTATCTGTGCACCAAGACTTTTCAGTTTGTTTTCAAAGTCCTCGTAACCTCTGTCTATATATTTAAGATTGCTTATTTCGGAAACTCCGTTTGCCGCCAGTGCCGCAATTACCATTGATGCTCCTGCACGAAGGTCGGTTGCTTTTATGGGAGCACCCGTAAAGCCTTTAATACCTTCAATTATAGCATTTCTTCCGTCAACAGTAACGTTTACGCCCATTTTACGAAGTTCGTCAACATACTGGAATCTGTTTTCCCATACGCTTTCAGTAATAACAGAAGTACCCTCTGCCAAAGACAAAAGAACAACTGCCTGAGGCTGCATATCTGTAGGGAAACCAGGATAGGGCAAAGTTTTTATATTTACTCTTTTTAGAGGACCCGTCCTTTTAACACGAACGCTGTCATCATACTCTGTAACTTCAACATTCATTTCTGAAAGTTTTGCAGATATACTTTCAAGATGTTTAGGAATAACATTTTTAATAAGTACATCACCGCAGGTAGCAGCAGCCGCAATCATAAATGTTCCTGCTTCTATCTGGTCAGGAATAATAGAGTATGTACCACCTGTTAATTTTTCTACACCTTTAATTTTAATTGTGTCAGTACCTGCACCCTTAACTGATGCACCCATTGCATTTAAGAAGTTTGCAAGGTCAACAACGTGTGGCTCTTTTGCGGCGTTTTCAATTACCGTAGTACCTTTTGCACGTACAGCCGCCAAAATGGTATTGATTGTAGCACCAACCGAAACAATATCCATATAAATATTAGCACCAACAAGATTGTCGGTTTTTGCATCAATTACGCCTCTATTGATTTTAACCTGTGCGCCCAATGCTTCAAAGCCTTTTATGTGCTGGTCAATTGGTCGTACACCGAAATTACAGCCACCGGGCATAGCAACCTCTGCTTTGTTAAATCTGCCAAGAAGTGCACCGATTAAATAATAAGAAGCACGCATTTCTGCAACCAAATGTTCAGGAGCACAGTAACTTGTTAAATTGGTACAGTCGATTTTTAAAGTGTGATTATCAAGTTTTTCTATTTTTGCACCAAGTTCTGTCATGATGTTTAACAGAACTTTTACGTCTGTTATGTCGGGTACGTTTTCAATTATACTAATGCCGTCAACCAAAAGTGCCGCAGGAATTACTGCAACTGCAGCGTTTTTTGCACCTGCTATTGTCACTTCGCCAGTTAGTGGTTTGCCGCCAATAATTACAAATTTATCCAAAGAATTCACCCTCCCCGGATTTATCTAACATATATTATATACTAATACTGTATTATTTTCAAGTATTTTTTTAATAACTGATTTTCTCAAGAATTCCTTTGATTTTTGCAATGGCGATTCCGTAGTTGGTAATGGGTATGTTTTGACCCTTTGCTTTTTCAATTCTGCTTAAAATGTACTTTCTGTTAAACATACATCCTCCGCAGTGGATAATAAGGGCATACTTTGAAAGGTCTTTCGGAAAATCAACACCTGATACTATTTCAACCTTTAGTTTTTCTCCTGCAATTTTTCTAAGCATTGCAGGGATTTTTTCTCTGCCTATGTCGCCGTCTAAGGCGTTATGGGAACAGGCCTCCGCAATTAAAACGGTATCTGTTTCTTTTAGTTTTGGTATTTTTTCTGCACCCAAAACGTATACGTCAATGTCCCCTTTATACCGTGCAAAAAGGGCGGAAAAGGAAGTAAGAACACTTTCTTTTGGTTTCTCTTTATAAACTACATCAAATACCTGGGAATCTGTAATTATAAGTTTTGGGGGATTTTTAAGGGTTGAAAGGGCAATTTTCAGTTGGTCTGTGGTAGTGCTTACCACTATGCACTTGTTGTCAAGTAAATCCCTTATTGTCTGCACCTGAGGAAGAATTAAGCGTCCTTTGGGTGCCTGTATATCCTGAGGCATAACAAGTAAAACCACATCGTCTTTGTTTACAAGATGTGATGTAATGCTTTTAACTTCATAGTCTTCAGGAACTAACCGTACCAGAGCCTCTTTTAAATCATCTATTCCTGTTTTGTCAAGTGCGCTGACAGTAACGGCATTAAGTTTTAATTCCTCAAGTATTTTATTTTTAACTTGTTCGCTGTCAATAATATCCGCCTTATTGATTACTGCAACAACGGGGATTTTCTTTTGCTTAAAAGTTTCAAGCCATTGCTTTTCGTGAGTAAAATCCGTGTCGCAAAAAACCATTATTGCAATATCAGTTCTGTCCGCCGCTTTTTCTGATGCATCTACTCTTAATTTTCCAAGAGTTGTAGTGTCATCAAAACCGGGGGTGTCTATTAAAACACAAGGACCAATAGGGTGTATTTCCATGGCTTTAAAAACAGGGTCGGTTGTAGTGCCTTTTGTGTCAGACACAATGGCAGACGCCTGATTTGATATTGCATTTATAAGGGACGATTTACCGCAGTTGCATTTGCCATATACCCCTATATGAAGTCTGTTTGCGTTTGGTGTGTGATTCATATTCCCTCCGTGGGGTGACAGAAACTGTCACCTTGATTAAAAACGGAAATCTCTGTTTCCTTTTTCTATTTCTTTAGTCATTTCAAGGGTTTTCTCTTTAACTTCGGGACGTGCTACTCTTTCAATTTCTTTGTCCCACACGTTTTGTATTGCACGTTTTGTTTCGTCATTTGCATAGTCTAACTGGTACTCTTTTAAAGTAAGAAGTGCGTTTGGCTGACAGTAGTTGCAGATTTCATCGCTTTTTGCAAAACTCATAAATCTGTCACCTGTTCTTCCCTGTCTGTAACAAGCCGTACAGAAACTGGGAACGTACCCCTCTTCGCAAAGCCATCTTACAACTTCGTCTAACGGTCTTGTATCTGTTACGTCAAACTGTGCAGTTCCCTCGTCTTCGTCACGGTTTTTAGCATATCCGCCAACCCCTGTGATAGAGCCGCCGCTTATTTGTGAAACACCTAATTTCAATACTTCGCGTCTTGTTGCTTTTGACTCTCTTGTAGATACAATTATTCCCGTATATGGTACTGCAATTCTTAAAATTGCAACTATTTTTTTGAAGGTGTCGTCAGGAATTGTGTCGTGGAAAATTGACAGGTCAACATTTTCTGCAGGACAAATTCTCGGAACGCTTATTGTGTGAGGTCCTACGCCGAAAGTATCTTCTAAATGCTTTGCATGAAGAAGCAGACCTACAAAGTCGTACTGGTAATTGTAAAGTCCGAACAATGCACCGATACCTACGTCGTCAATACCGCCTTCCATGGCTCTGTCCATTGCTTCTGTATGGTAAGCGTAATTGTGTTTTGGACCTGTGGGGTGCAGTCTTTCGTAAGTGGGCTTGTGATATGTTTCCTGGAACAGTATATATGTTCCTATTTCTGCTTCTTTCAGTTTTCTGTAGTTTTCAACGGTGGTTGCCGCAATGTTTATATTAACTCGTCTTATGGAACCGTTTTTGTGTTTTGTGGAATACACAGTTTTAATGCTTTCCAAGATATATTCAATGGGGCAGTTTTCAGGGTCTTCTCCTGCCTCAAGGGCAAGACGCTTATGTCCCATATCCTGCAGTGCTGTTACCTCAATTGCAATTTCTTCCTGGGTAAGTTTTTTTCTTTTTATGCAGGTATTGTTGTGGTGGTAAGAACAGTAAAGACAACCGTTCACACAGTAGTTTGAAAGATATAGTGGGGCAAACATAACTATTCTGTTGCCGTATATTTTTTGCTTTATGTTATGAGCAATTTCGTATATTTCTTTTATAATCTCTTCGTCGTCGCATAAAAGAAGTGTAGTTGCTTCTGTATAGTCAATTCCGTTACACGCTCTTGCTTTATTTAGTATTTCTTTTACATATTCTTTGTTCTGAGACTGCTCTTTTGCAGTTTCCAGAGTTTTTAATATCTCCTCGTCAGAAATAAATTCTTCCGCTTTTTTCGATTTACTATTGTACATTGCGATTCCTCCCTAATGTTAATATTTTAACACTTCTATTTTAAAAATTCAATACATTGACATTAATTATTTTATTATGTATAATATTCAGGGTGTAGCTCGGATAGTTTCTGTCACCCTAAAAGGAGAGTAGTTATGAAAAAAGTGTTAATTACCGGCGGTACAAGAGGAATAGGAGAAGCAGTTGCAAGATTACTGTCAGAAAAAGGATACAAAGTTTATATAAATTATTTGAAAAGTGACGAAAAGGCGGAAAAACTGGCACAGGAAATCGGTGCTGTACCTGTAAAAGCAGATGTGTCCTCTTCAAAGGAAACAGAGGAGATGTTTTCTAAAATCGGCGGAGTTGACATTTTAATTAACAACGCAGGAATTGCGCAGCAAAAACTGTTTACCGACATAACTTATGAAGAGTGGGACAGAATGATTGGAGTTAATCTTACAGGGGTTTTTAACTGCACAAAAGGTGCACTTCCCTATATGATAAACAAAAAATCAGGTTGCATAATAAATATTTCTTCAATGTGGGGAATATGCGGTGCCTCCTGCGAAGTGCATTATTCTGCCGCAAAAGCAGGTGTTATTGGCTTTACTAAGGCCCTTGCCAAAGAGGTTGGTCCCTCGGGAATAACAGTAAACTGCATCGCCCCCGGTATGATTGATACAGATATGAATAAAGGTTTTGACAGCGAGACAATTGAAATGGTAAAAGAGGAAACACCTCTTGGTATAATAGGCAAACCCCAAGACATTGCCAACTGTGTTTTGTATCTGATTGAGCATGGACAGTTTATTACAGGACAGGTTATAAGCCCTAACGGAGGGATTGTAATATGAATTGGTTAAATGATGCAGTAGTTTATGAGATATATCCACAGTCATTTTATGACGCCAACGGTGACGGCATAGGTGATCTGGAGGGTATTATACAAAAACTTGATTACATAAAGGACTGCGGCTTTACGGATATATGGCTTAATCCCATATGCGACAGTACCTTTTACGATGCAGGTTATGATGTAACGGATTTTTACAAAGTAGCGCCCAGATATGGAACAAACGATGATTACAAACGCCTTTGTGACGAAGTTCACAAACGGGGTATGCATATTATTTTTGATTTGGTTGCAGGGCACACTTCCGTTATGCACCCCTGGTTTTTGCAGTCTGCAAAAGACGAGAAAAATCAGTACACAAACAGATACATCTGGACAAGTTCTACATTTAACGAAGATGAAGACGGATATAATTGCATTTCGGGAAGTCATGAAAGAAATGGCAAGTATGTTACCAATTTTTTCTGGTCTCAACCTGCACTTAACTACGGCTTTGCACATCCAAATAAAGACTGGCAACTGCCTGTTACTCATCCCGACTGCATTGCAACTAAGGAAGAACTAAAAAATATAATTAAGTTCTGGATGGAGTTGGGAACTGACGCTTTCAGAGTTGATATGGCGGCATCTCTTATTAAAGGTGATACCGACGGCAGTTTTACAAAGGCATTATGGGGCGAAATACGTGAGTTTATGGAAACCCTTAATCCCGATGCCTTGCTTATTGCCGAGTGGGGTTTCCCCACAGATGCAATAAATTCGGGTTTTCATCTTGACTTTTTATTGCATAGCGGTAATAAGGCATACACATCTCTATTCCGTTATGAAGACGGACGGAACACTACAGACCTTTTTGTGGGAAACAGTTATTTTTCAAAAGAGGGTAAAGGAGATATCAGTAATTTTCTTGACAGATTTATGTATGATCTGGAAAATACAAAAGGCAAAGGTTATATAGGTCTTATAACGGGAAATCACGATATACCCCGACTTGCTTATAAGAGAGACGTTGATGAACTGAAAACTGCTCTTGCGTTTGTTTTTACAGTGCCCGGCGTTCCCTTTGTGTACTACGGTGACGAAATAGGTATGGATTATATTGATAATCTTCCGTCAAAAGAGGGTGGCTACAACAGAACAGGGTCCCGTACTCCTATGCAGTGGAACGGTGAAAAAAATCACGGGTTTTCTACTTCCGAAACACCATATCTGCCAACAGACCAAAGAGAAAATGCGCCTACAGTTTTAAAACAGTTAAATGATGAAAATTCGGTGCTTTCTGTTACAAAAAAACTTATAGAAATACATAAAAGTCACAAGGCATTACAGGCTGATGGCAAATTTAAAGTAGTTCTGGCGTCATACCCATTTGTATTTGAAAGAACAGACGGGGAGGAAACAATATTTGTTGCGATTAATCCCTCGGGTAAAGACTTGTGTATAGAAAAACCGCAGTTTGAAAGTGTGCTTTTAAGCCAGAACGCAGAAATCGGAGAAAAAATAGAACTTGGAAGCGCAGGTTTTGTTATTTTACAATGTTAAAAGAATGTTACATATAATCCTTGCAATTGATTTTGCAAGGATTTTTTGATATAATTATTATGCTGTAAACAATTTAATATAGAAAGAGGTCAAAAAAATGAAGACGAAAAAGATTATTGCATTAATTCTTTCTCTGTGCATCGTGTGTTCAATGTTTACAGGTATTTTGGCGTCAGGAAAAGATTTTTCTGATGTTGCAGCAGATTCCTGGTATTTTGGCGATGTTCAATTTGTTTATGAGAAAGGACTTATGAACGGGATTGACGATGATGTTTTTTCACCTGAAACTCCCACAACAAGAGGTATGGTAGTAACAGTGTTGTACCGTGTAGAGGGCAGTCCTTCTGCTTTGACAGATGCAGAATTCAAAGACGTAAATGGTGATGAATATTTTGCCGACGCTGTAGCATGGGCATCTGCAAACAACATTGTTAAAGGCTATGATGACGGAAAATTTGGCCCCGAAGATTTAATAACAAGGGAACAGGCAGCAACTATTTATTTCCGTTATGCTCAGTACAAAGGTGAAGACACAACAGCAACTGCGGATTTGTCTTTATTCGATGATGTTGATTTGATTTCAGAATATGCAGTTTCTGCAATGAAATGGGCTTTGGGAACAGGCTTGTTCAAAGGTGTTACTGAAACTTCTGTTGCACCAAATGGTAATCTGACAAGAGCACAACTTGCCGCAACATTAAGAAGAACAGTTGAAGTTGAGGAAGAACAGCCTACAGAAGAGCCACAGCCCGAAGTAAAAGAATATACAGTCAAATTTAACTTAAACTATGACGAAGCGCAAACTTTAGACAGCGTTAAAGTTAAAGAGGGCGAAAAAGTAAGCGCTCCCAAAA
>JAGCLT010000037.1 GCA_017646825.1 Clostridia bacterium
TATAGCAATATTTTGTCAATTTTCATTGACTTAAAAGGGGTTTGGTGTTATAATGTTGCATTGGATGTTGTTTAATTATTTTTAGAAAGAAGAGATATATATGTCGGGTATTTTGTCATTGTCTGTTGCCCTACTGGCAGGACTTCTTATGACACGAGTATTTAAAATTTTTAAACTTCCTGCAGTAACATCATATCTTGTTGCAGGAGTTTTAATCGGCCCTTATTGCATTGGTGCATTAGGTATCGAAACATTTGGTTTCCATTCGGCAGCCGATGTTAACAGACTTGCAATGGTGTCCGAGGTGGCTTTAGGCTTTATTGCTTTTTCAATCGGAAGTGAATTCCGTATGAACGAGCTTAAAAAAACGGGTAAACAGGCCTTTGTTATAGGTGTTTTTCAGGCATTGGCGGCAACGTTGCTGGTCGATTTGGCTTTGTATGCTTTTCACTTAATGATGCCTGACAAACTTACGGTTCCGCAGTTACTTACATTAGGTGCCATTGCTACTGCAACTGCACCTGCAGCAACACTTATGGTTGTAAGACAGTATAAAGCAGATGGCCCATTAACAAAACTATTGCTTCCTATTGTTGCCCTTGACGATGCAGTAGGTCTTATTGTGTTTGCAGTATCTTTCGGTATCGCAAAAACGCTTATAGTTGGTACAGTAGATGTGGCGGCAATTATTTTGAATCCTCTTATTGAAATTGTATGTTCATTAGGGCTTGGTGCAGTTATGGGCTTTGTTCTTACATATCTTGAAAAACTGTTTAACTCAAATACGAACCGTTTGAATCTTACAATAGGTCTTGTACTATTAACTGTTGCATTAACTTCTGTTAAATTTGAAATTGGTTCTGTTCATATTGGTTTTTCTTCATTGCTAACCTGTATGGCATTAGGTACAGTATTTTGCAATATCTGTCCTTTATCTGATAACCTTATGGAAAAATCAGAAAAGTGGACATCGCCGCTGCTTGCTATATTCTTTGTAATTAGCGGTGCTTCACTTGAACTTAATGTGTTTACTGATATTGCAATTGTAGTTATGGGAATTATATATATTGTATTCCGTTCATTAGGTAAATACTATGGTACTTACCTGAGTGCCAAAGCAACTGCTTGTTCACCCAGCATTTGCAAATACTTAGGTATCACTTTGCTTCCACAGGCGGGTGTTGCTCTTGGTATGTGTGCAACAGCAATGCAGTTAGGAGAGCAGGGTGCGTTAATCAGAAATATTACTTTATTTGCGGTACTGATTTACGAAATCGTAGGCCCGTTATTTACTAAAATGGCACTTATGGCAGCAGGTGAAATTAAGCCCATGTCCGATGAAGTTAAAAACAGAAGAGAAAACATGCTTGGTCAGGTTAAACAATAACAAAAAAGCGTTCATTTGAACGCTTTTTTGCTTGAAAAAGAATATAATAAAGTGTATAATTAGAGAAAAGAAGCAGGAGGATGATTATGGACAGAGTCGCAAGAGCAATAGAAAATCATAAAAAAGGATATAACTGTGCACAGGCTGTGCTTTGTGCTTTTGCAGATATTACGGAATTTACCGAAGACCAGTTATTTCGCCTTTCCGAAGCCTTTGGCGGAGGAATGGGAGGAACAAAAGGAGTATGCGGTGCGGTTTCTGCTATGGTGTTTTTAGCAGGATACAAAAACAGTAAAGGCATAAGTTCATTACCCCAGACAAACAAACTTGAAAGTTACAGTTTTGCCGGACAACTTATGGCAAAATTCCAGGATATGAACAAGTCTTTGATGTGCAGTGCATTAAAGGGAGAAGGTTTACGTTCCTGCGATGGTTGTATTGAGGATGCTGTGAAAATCCTGGAGGAAAGTTTTACTGAATAGTAATTATAATTACAAAAGGAGATAATATTATGCTTACAACAAAGCTGGTATCTGCAATGGAAAAATGTTTTTTAGACCAGATTCCTGCAGATTTTGATGCAGTAACAAAATTAAGAATGTACAAAAACGAGAAAGCTTCTGTACAGTTTATGGCGTATGACGATACAAAGGTGCGTACAGCGACTTTCCTTAAAATATCAATAGAAGGAGAAATGGCGAAGTTTGCTACACTAAGAACTGTTGAAAATATTCCAAACTATAATTCTATGCCATTTATCCTGGAGGATATGGAAATTGACATTAAGTACATAAGAACTGAAGCGGGGCTTTATCCTGACGTTTTAATGCCATTAATGAGAAAAAATTGTATTCCATACTACAACAGACAACTACATACTGTTATGATTGATTTTGAGGGTGATTTAAAACCTGGACAGTACGAAACCAAAATCGTTCTTCACGATTTAAAAGACGAAAAAGTGGCAGAGACTGTTTTTGTTGTTGAGGTAATTGACGCAGAACTTCCGGAGCGTGACACGATAGCAACACAATGGTTTTATGCGGACTGCCTTGCAGACTACTACAATGTACCTGCGTTTTCAGACAGGCACTTTGAAATATGCAAAAACTTTATGAAAAAGGCAGTTGAAACGGGTATTAATATGATACTTATGCCTGTATTCACACCGCCTCTTGATACATACGAAGGTGGAGAACGTACTACCGTACAACTTGTAAAAGTGAACGTAAATAAGGGAGAGTATTCCTTTGACTTTTCTCTTTGCGACAGATGGCTTTCTATGTGCAAAGACTGCGGAGTAAAATATGTAGAAGTGTGCCATCTTTTCACTCAGTGGGGAGCATACCATGCACCAAAAGTAATTGCAACTGTTGACGGGGAAGAAAAACGGATTTTCGGTTGGGATACAGATGCGGCAGGAGAAGAATATGTAAAATTCATACGAGCATTCTTAACCGAATTCACAAAGTATATTGTTACAAAGTGGGATAAAGACAAAGTTTATTTCCACATTTCCGATGAACCAAGAGAACAACATCTTGAACAGTACAAAACAAACAGAAACAACATAATTGATATATTAAAAGATTTTAAAGTAATAGACGCCTTAAGCCACGTTGAGTATTATAAAGAGGGGCTTTGCGACATTCCCGTACCTACAACTTATGCAATAAAGGACTTTTTGCCTGAAGACATTAAGGAAAGATGGGTTTATTACTGCTCTACACCAAGAACAACTACAAACAGGGGCTTTGCACTATCTACACCAAGAACACGTTCTTTGGGTTATCAGATGTATAAGTTCGGAATTGAGGGATTTTTACACTGGGGCTTTAATTATTACAATAACGAAACATCTTACGACCATATAAATCCTTTCTTAAATCCCTGCGGAGGTTATTTTGGATACGAAATGGGCGGAGACTGTTTCCTTGTTTACCCTGCACAGGACGGAACTCCCATTGACTCATTAAGGTTAATGGCAACACGTCAGGCATTAGACGATATAAGACTACTAAAACTTTGCGAAAGTTATTACGGCAAAGAAAAAGTTGTGGAGGAAATCGAGAATATTATTGGTGAAATCACTTTCTTAAATAACGTTAACGACGTAAGAACTATGCAGAAAATCCGTGACAGAATTGATGATATGATTTTGGAGGCAATGAAATAAAATGAAATCTGATAAAAAAATATTTGTTGCGTTTTTGCTAAACTTGTCATTTTCGATTATAGAATTCGTTGGTGGAATTATTACGGGAAGCATAGCAATTTTGTCCGACTCCGTTCACGATTTCGGTGACAGTTTAAGTATTGGGATTTCATACTTCTTAGAAAAAACAAGTAAACGAAAACCTGACAAATTATATACTTACGGCTATGCAAGGTATTCTGTTCTTGGAAGTGTTATAACAACTGTTATACTTTTGTTTGGCTCTTTAGCGGTAATATTAGGTGCTGTTCCGAGAATTATAAATCCCGTACCCGTTAATTACGACGGTATGATTGTTTTTGCGGTTTTCGGCGTAATAGTTAATTATGCAGCCGCATATTTTACTCACGGAAAGGGTTCTCTAAATCAAAAGGCAGTAAATCTTCATATGTTAGAAGATGTGTTGGGTTGGGTTGTTGTACTGATTGGCTCTGTAATAATGAGATTTACGGATATAAGCATTATTGACCCTTTGTTATCAATTGCAGTTGCTTTATTCATATTTGTATCAGCAATCAAAAACCTTAAGGAAACAATTGATATATTTCTTGAAAAATCTCCTTGTGATGTAGAGGAGATAAAAGAACATCTTATGGGAATAGATGGTGTTAAAGACATTCATCATATACATATAAGAACAATAGACGGTGTTACAAACTGTGCTACACTGCATGCTGTAACTGACCGTGATGCAAAAACTATAAAAGATTTAATAAAGAGTGAAATGGCTGAGCACGGCATTTCACATACAACTGTTGAAATAGAGGGCGTTGACGAGGTGTGCGAAGAAACATTATGTAAAACCGAATCTCACCATCACCACCACCATCACCATCA
>JAGCLT010000038.1 GCA_017646825.1 Clostridia bacterium
ATGTTTTTTATATTACAGTAGTTATCATAAACGGGAGTAATTTCGGGAAAGTTTGCTTTTGCATTTTCTATTGCCACCATATCTCTGTCTATGCCGATAACTTTTCCGCCCATCTTTGCGATGGCAGAGGAGTGACCGCAGCCCCCCATTGTTCCGTCAATGTATATTCCGTTTGGTTTAATGTCCAGTGCATCGATGCACTGACTAAGCATAACAGGTATGTGTTTAAAGGTAATATCACTCATATTCCCAGTTCTTCCATTTGAAGAGCAACTTCGTCGGAATTGTCAACAAACTCAGCGTTTTGCTCGTTCCATTTATCTTTACTCCATATTTCAACTCTGGTGGAAACACCAACAACAACTACTTCTTTTTCAATTTGTGCAAATTCACGTAACGGACCTGGAATAAGTATTCGTCCGTTATTGTCGATTTCGCAGTCTGTTTTACTTGCGTAGAAAAATCTCTTTATTTTTCTGCTTGTGGAAATAGGTTTGTCACGAAGTTCGTTGTCTAACTTAACCCACTCGGGAGTAGGAAGAACAAACAAACAGCCGTCAAGACCTTTTGTCATTACAAAAGTGTCCCCAAGTTGTTCACGCAGTTTAGCAGGCATAATCATTCTGCCTTTAGCGTCAATATTATGTTGATATTCGCCAGTAAGGTCGTGATACATTTTACCTGCCTCCCTTCAAAAATGGGTAAATCAACCACAAATAACCACCTTTTTACCACTTGGTTTTATTATAAACTATATTTTTTTAAAAATCAATAGTTTTTGTAAAAAAAATTTAATATTTATTTTTGGTAAAAAACGGCTATATATATTGGAAGAAACTCCCGAAAAAGAAAAATCTGTGTTTTTTTGTAATTTCTTTTTGAAAATGTTGTTTTTTTCTTTGATTTGTATTGACTTTTCTGTTTTTTGAGTGTATAATCAAAGTGAAACATGAAAAAAGATAACATTTTTTACATATAGGAGGTACTGTCGTGAACAACGGAATTTATACGGAAATGATTGCAAAAAGCCCGAGAATTGACAAACTTTATGACGCATTGTTTCAGGCAAAACCTGAAGTTGTGGCAGACAGAGCGGTGCTTTTAACAGAAAGTTACAAGCAGACGGAAGATTTGCCTATGATTACAAGACGCGCACTGGCGTTTGCTCATATTCTTGAAAACATACCTATTATAATTCGTGATAACGAACTTGTTGTAGGAAGCACTTGCTTAAAATCAAGAAGCAGCCAACTTTTCCCTGAGTTCTCTTTCCAGTGGATTTTAGATGAACTTGACACTATGGGAACAAGGTCTGCTGACCCGTTCTATGTTTCGGACGAAACAAAAGAAAAGATAAGAGAAGTTTGCGAGTACTGGAAAGGCAAAACAACAAGTGAGTATGCGACTTCCCTTATGACTAAAGAAACATTGCTTGCAATAGAGCACAATATTTTCACACCGGGCAACTATTTTTACAACGGCGTAGGCCATGTAACTGTTGCTTACGGAAAAGTGCTTGAGATTGGTTTCGAGGGTATTGCCAAAGAAGCTGCTGAAGAACTTGTGAAATGCAAAGTTTCTGATGCAGACTATGTAACAAAGAGTGCGTTCTTAAAAGCAGTAATTATTTGTTGCGATGCTGCTTCAAAATATGCAGAAAGATATTCAGTTCTTGCAACTGAAATGGCGCAGAACTGTAGCGACCCTGTAAGAAAACAGGAACTTTTAACTATCGCTGAAAACTGCAGAAACGTACCAAGAAAAGGCGCTAAAAGTTTTTATGAAGCATGTCAGTCTTTCTGGTTTGTGCAGATGCTTATACAGACTGAGTCAAACGGTCACTCTATTTCACCAGGACGTTTTGACCAGTATATGAATCCATATTTCAAAGCGGATTTAGACAAGGGTGCAATCACAAGAGAATTCGGTCAGGAACTTGTTGACTGCTTATGGATTAAGTTAAACGATATGAATAAAATCAGAGACGCTGCTTCTGCAGAGGGCTTTGCAGGATACAGTATGTTCCAGAACTTAATTGCAGGCGGTCAGAATTCAGAGGGCGTTGATGCAACAAACGATATGTCGTATATGTGCATAAACGCTACAATGCACGTATTGTTGCCTCAACCATCATTCTCAATAAGAGTATGGAACAAATCTCCTCACGAGTTTTTAATAAGAGCCGCTGAACTTACAAGAACAGGCGTAGGTCTTCCTGCGTACTATAACGACGAAGTTATTATTCCTGCCCTTGTAAACAGAGGACTTACTTTGAAAGATGCGAGAGATTACAATATTATCGGTTGCGTTGAGCCTCAGAAATCAGGTAAAACAGACGGTTGGCACGATGCGGCGTTCTTCAATATGTGCAGACCTTTGGAACTTGTATTCTCAAACGGCGTTGACAAGGGAGAACAGATTTCCAAAAAAACCGGCGATGTAACACAGATGACAACTTTCGAACAGTTCTACGATGCTTATAAAGCACAGACAAGTTATATGATAGAACTTATGGTAAATGCGGACAATGCAATAGACGTAGCACATGCTACAAGATGTCCGTTGCCGTTCTTATCAGGTATGATTGATAACTGTATAGAAAAAGGTAAGTCAGCACAGGAGGGCGGTGCGGTTTACAATTTCACAGGACCTCAGGGCTTTGGTGTTGCTAATATGGCAGACTCCTTATACGCAGTAAAACAGCTTGTATTTGAACAGAAGAAATTTACAATGGCTGAACTTAAAGATGCCCTTGAAAACAACTACGGTTACGGTATGGACGACGACAAAGCACAGCAGTTGACTGTAGGAATTATGGCAGGTCTTAAAGAAAGAGGAATAGAAATTACAGAAAAACTGATTGCTGAAGTTTATAACAACATAAAAGGTCAGAACACAGGCAAATATCAGCACATCCTTGATTTAATCAATGATGTGCCCAAATTCGGTAACGATAACGATGATGTTGACAGTCTGGCAAGAGATGTTGCTTATACATACACAAAGCCTCTTGAAACTTACAAAAACCCACGAGGAGGCGTTTACCAGGCAGGACTTTATCCCGTATCTGCAAACGTACCTCTTGGTAAACAGACGGGAGCAACTCCTGACGGACGTCTTGCTTACACTCCTGTGGCAGATGGCGTTTCACCCTCAGCAGGTAAAGACGTAAACGGTCCTACTGCTTCTGCTAACTCAGTTTCAAAACTTGACCACTACATAGCATCAAACGGTACATTATTTAATATGAAGTTCCACCCATCTGCATTAAAAGGCAGAGCAGGTCTTGAAAGCTTTGTATCTCTTGTAAGAGGATACTTCGACCAGAAAGGCAGTCACGTTCAGTTTAATGTTGTAAGTAAAGAAACATTGAAAGACGCTCAGGCAAACCCTGACAAATACAGAGGACTTGTAGTTCGTGTAGCAGGTTACAGCGCATTGTTTACGACTCTTTCAAAATCTTTGCAGGACGATATTATTAACAGAACAGAACAAGGAGGATTTTGATGGAAAACTACCTTGACCAGAAAGGCAGAATTTTCAATGTCCAGAAATTCTCTGTTCATGACGGACCTGGTATAAGAACTATTATATTCTTAAAAGGTTGTTTCTTACGATGCAAATGGTGTTGCAATCCTGAATCGCAGTCTCACGAAATACAGCAAATGACTGTGGGAGGGGTTACGAAAACTGTAGGCGAAGATGTAACTGTCCGCGAAATGATGGAAAAAATTATGAGGGACAGGGTATATTACAGACGCTCAGGCGGAGGTGTTACCTTGTCGGGCGGAGAAATGCTTTTCCAACCTGAGTTTTCGTCGGCACTTTTAAGAGCATGTAAAGAAAACGGCATAAGTACTGCGGTGGAATCAACTGCCTGTGCAAGTTTTGACAAAATAGAAAAATGTTTACCTTATATAGATTACTATTTAATGGATATAAAACACATAAACAGCGAAAAGCATAAGCAGTTTACGGGACAACCAAACGAGCTGATTTTAGAAAATGCTAAAAAGATAGCAAAATCAGATGCGACGTTGATTATAAGAGTTCCCGTAATTCCAACCTTTAACGACACAGTAGAGGAAATAACGGATATTGCAAAATTTGCAAAAACTCTTGACGGAGTAGAAGAGTTGCACTTGCTTCCGTACCACGCTTTTGGTTCGGATAAGTACAAAGGACTGGGAAGAAAATATTTAATGGAAGATATTGTAACTCCCACAAACGAAAAAATGGAACAGTTGAAGTCGGCAGTTGAAAACTGCGGATTGAAATGTCAGATAGGAGGGTAATATGGATTTCTTACAATTGCAGGATAAAATGAGAATAGTTCAGGAACTTGTTCCAGGTAAACAGATTACCCTTGCACACATTATTGCAAATCCCGACGCAATCTTATATGAGAAACTTGGACTTGACAGAGCCGTTGACTATAGCGGTGACGCAATAGGGATTATAACAGTAAGCCCTGCGGAAACTGCAATCATTGCGGCAGACGTTGCAATGAAAGCATCAGGCTCCGACCTTGGTTTTGTTGACAGATTCAGCGGAACGCTTATTGTAACGGGAACAGTTTCTCAGGTACAGTCGGCAGTAACTGCAGTGTGTGATTACTGTAAAGAATCTCTCGGCTTTACAGTTTGCCCCGTAACTAAGACATAATGAAAAGAATACTGCTTGTGGGCAGAAGCAGAGCGGGAAAGACCACACTCTCTCAGGCCCTTATGAACAAAGAAATTAAATACGAAAAAACTCAGTACATAAGTTACGAAGATGTGATTATAGATACTCCCGGTGAGTACATACAGACAAAGCAACTGGGAAGTGCCCTTGCTGTTTATGCATACGAATCGGATGTGGTTGGACTTCTGGCGGCATCGGACGAACCTTACTCTTTGTATCCGCCTTGTATAACAGGAATGTGCAACAGAGAGGTAATCGGGATTGTAACTAAAATCAACAGCGAGAAAGGAAATGTAGAACGGGCTGAGAACTGGCTTAAACTTGCAGGTTGCAAGACGATTTTTAAAGTAGATTCCAAAACCGGCGAGGGAATACCGGAACTCAAAGAGTATTTAGAGAGAAAAACAACAAAAACAAAGAAAAACCAACAAAAAACAAGTTGACTTTTGTTGAAAAACGTGGTAAAATAAAGATATAACAAAGAAAAAACAAAAAATAATATATAAAAGGAGAAATGAAACATGGCTTCAGAATACGAAATCAAGAAACAGATTTGCGAAATCGGTAAAAGAATTTATGACAGAAACATGGTTGCTGCAAATGATGGTAACATTTCAGTAAAAATTTCTGACAATGAATTCCTTTGCACACCTACAGGCGTAAGTAAAGGTTTTATGACACCTGATTACATCTGTAAAATCGATGGAGACGGCAAAATTCTTCATGCAAACCCCGGCTTCAAGCCCTCTTCAGAAATCAAAATGCACTTAAGGGTTTACAAACACAGACCTGACGTAAAATCAGTTGTTCACGCTCATCCAATCTATGCAACAAGTTTTGCTATCGCAGGTATTCCGCTAACACAGCCAATTATGCCTGAAGCAATTATCGCTCTTGGTTGTGTACCGATTGCTGAATACGGCACACCTTCAACAGATGAAATTCCTGATGCTGTTGAAAAATACTTACAATATTATGATGCAGTATTGCTTGAAAATCACGGTGCACTAACTTATTCAGATTCACTTCTTGCTGCATACCACAAAATGGAATCAGTTGAATTCTATGCTGAATTGTTATTCAAAGCAAAACAACTTGGCGGACCAAAAGAATTCTCTAAAGAACAAATCGAAAAATTGTATGAGATCAGAAGAAAGTTTAACTTAAGTGGTAAACACCCTGCAGACCTTTGTGCTAAAGTTAACAACGGCAAAGTTTCTTGCCACGGTTGCGGAGGTTCATGCAAAGGTGACTGCAAAAGCACAGTAATCGGTAACGCTGATGCTGATTTGGTTTCTGCAATTACTAAAAAAGTTATTGAACAATTAAACAAATAAGGTGATATAGTTGGAAAACGAAAAATTATCCAATATAGTAGCCGAGGTTTTAAAACAGGTAAGAAACGAGCAAAATAAGAAACTTACTTTGGAAATTGCCGACAAGTTAATTGATGCGGTAAATGAAAAAGCAAAGGAAATGGGCGTAAATGCAGTTTGCGCCGTGTCCAACAGCGAGGGAAACATAATCGCAGTAAAATGTATGGACAATTCTTACATTGCAAGTTACGATATAGCAGTTAATAAAGCCTTTACGGTTACGGCACTTAAAATGTCCACAAAAACTCTTAAGCCCATGGCTCAACCGGGACAGCCCCTTTACGGAATACAGTTTACCAACAACGGCAAAATCGTTATTTTCGGCGGAGGAGACCCACTTTACCATAATGGTGAAATAGTTGGAGGTCTTGGAGTAAGCGGAGGCACAGAGGAACAGGACACAATCCTTTCGGAATACGGCAGTAAAATATTTGAAAATATATATAAATAAATGACGGAGGTGTAAAAAATGGATTCACAGCAAATAGAACTATTGGTAAAACAGGTTCTTGAGGGCATGGCATCTGCATCATCTTCAGCACCAAAAGCAAGTGGAGAAATCCCTGCGAAAACTCGCGTAGCAGTTTTGACAGGACTTGAAAAAGTGGAAATCAAAGAATATCCAATCCCTGAAATCAGCGACGACGAAATTTTGGTAAAAGTAGAAGGTTGCGGTATCTGCGGTACAGATGCTCATGAGTACAAAAGAGATCCATTCGGACTTATTCCTGTAGTGCTTGGTCACGAAGGAACAGGTGAGGTTGTAAAAATCGGTAAAAATGTTAAAAAAGACAGCGCCGGCAAACCTTTGGGCGTTGGCGACAAGGTTGTTACAAGTATGATGTTTGATGACGACCCCGATATTACAATGTATGATTTAAACAAACAGAACGTGGGCAGCGGCGGCGTTTACGGTTTGCTTCCTGATGATGACGTTCACTTAAACGGCTGGTTTGCTGACTACATAATACTAAGAAAGAACTCAGTAGTATTTAACGTAAGCGACTTAGACCTTGACTCAAGAATTTTAATTGAGCCCTGTGCAGTTTTGATTCACGCAGTTGAAAGAGCAAAAACAACAGGTATCTTAAGATTTAACAGTAGAGTTGTAGTTCAGGGTTGCGGACCTATCGGTCTTATCTGTATAGCAGTTCTTCGCACAATGGGTATTGAAAACATTGTAGCAGTTGACGGCGAAGAAAAGAGACTTAACTTTGCTAAAAAGATGGGTGCAGGAAAAACAGTTAACTTTAAAGATTTTAAAGGAATTGAAAATCTTGCAGGCGGCGTAAAAGATGCATTTGGCGGATACTTGGCTGACTTCGCGTTCCAGTGCACCGGCTCACCTATCGCTCACAGTAACATTTATAAGTTTATAAGAAACGGTGGCGGCTTATGCGAACTTGGTTTCTTTATAAACGGCGGTGACGCAACAATTAATCCCCACTTTGACTTGTGTTCAAAAGAAATTACATTAGTTGGCTCATGGGTTTACACTTCAAGAGATTACGCTACAACATTTGATTTCTTAAAGAGAGCAAAAGGCATCGGATTACCAATCGACGAACTTATTACTCACAAATACAAATTAGAAGAAATTAACGAAGCATATCAAACCAACCTTAAAATGGAAGGTTTAAAGATAGCAATAATAAATTAAGGAGGATATAAAAAATGGCATTAGAAGCATTAGGAATGATTGAAACAAGAGGTTTGGTTGCAGCAATCGAGGCAGCAGACGCAATGGTTAAAGCAGCAGAAGTTGTACTAATCGGAACAGAAAAAATCGGTTCAGGTTTAGTAAGCGTTATGGTTAGAGGCGACGTTGGTGCTGTTAAAGCAGCAACAGAAGTTGGTGCTAACGCTGCTCAGAAATTAGGCGAATTAGTTGCTTCACACGTAATCCCAAGACCACATTCAGACGTAGAAAAAATTCTACCAAAGTTATAATGGGTGGTCAGTATGGCAGAAAAGAAAGTAAGTAAAGTATCAGCAGGTCAGGTTAAACCTTCAAAAGCTGAAGCGAAATCAGAAGCAAAACCCGAAGTTAAAGAAGAAATAAAAAAAGAAATAACAAAAGAAATAATTAAGGAGGAAGTAAAAATGACACAGACAGAAGCATTAGGTATGGTTGAAAC
>JAGCLT010000039.1 GCA_017646825.1 Clostridia bacterium
ACACTTCCAATATTGGAAGTGTTATGAAATGTAAGAGGAAATAGATGAAGCTGTATAATACTTTAATTATATAAAACCGGTACGAAAGCTAAAAAGAAAACCGCCTGTTCAATACAGACTTGAACAGGCAGCTTAAAATATTCTTTTTTTGTGTCTACAAAGTATTGACTACTTCAACATTGTAACTCCTCTTTTATTATCTTTTTGCTAATTCTTCAAGAATTAATTTGTTAATAATCTGGGGATTTCCTTTGCCTTTTGTTGCTCTCATTGTCTGACCTACAATAAAGCCTACCGCTTTGTCTTTACCTGCTTTGTAGTCTGCAACAGACTGCGGATTTGCATCAATAATTTCTGCAACTATTTTTGCAAGTTCTCCTTCGTCACTAATCTGAACAAGTCCTAATTTTTTAACTATTTCTTCAGGGTCCTGATCCTGTTCAAATAACGCTTCTATGACCTTTTTACCTGCGGTGTTACTGATTGTGCCTTTTTCAATCAAAGCGATTAATTTCGCAAGATTTTCCGCTTTAAATGGTATCTGGTCAGGTGTTAAGTTCTTTTCGTTAAGCATTTTTGAAATGTCGCTTAAAATCCAGTTGCTTACTGCCTTTGGTGTTGCACCAACGTCAACACATTTCTGGAAGTAGTCGGACAATGGTTTACTTAATGTAATCTGCTCTGCATCGTATTCTGACAAGTTATATTCTTTAATATATCTTGCAACTCTTGAAGCAGGAAGTTCAGGCATTTCTGCTTTGATTTTGTTAACCCAGTCTTCGTCGATTACGATTGATACAAGGTCGGGCTCGGGGAAGTATCTGTAATCGTGTGCTTCCTCTTTACTTCTCATTGAAGTAGTAATACCTTTTTCATCGTCCCAGCGTCTTGTTTCCTGAACAATTTCATTTCCTGCAGAAATCTCTGTTATTTGTCTTTTTACTTCGTACTGGATTGCTCTGTATGCGGCTCTGAATGAGTTTACGTTTTTCATTTCAGTTCTTGTACCGAATTCCTTTTGACCTACAGGTCTTACAGAAACGTTAACGTCGCATCTTAATGAACCCTCCTGCATTTTACAGTCAGAAACTTCAGTATATTCCAGAATGGCTTTTAGTGCTTCTAAAAATGCTTTTGCATCGTCGGCACTTCTCATATCCGGCTCTGATACGATTTCTATTAGAGGAACACCGCATCTGTTGTAGTCAACAAGTGTAATTCCATCTGACGCTTCGTGAAGTAATTTTCCTGCATCTTCTTCAATGTGAATTCTTGTGATACCGATTTTTTTCTTAACGCCGTCAACATCAATTTCAATGTATCCGTTTTTACAGATAGGCATATCGTACTGAGATGTCTGATATGCTTTAGGTAAGTCGGGATAGAAGTAGTTCTTTCTGTCCTGTTTACCAACTTTAGTAATTTCGCAGTTTGTTGCAAGACCTGCTTTTATTGCGTAGTCAACAACAGTTTTGTTAAGAACGGGAAGAACACCGGGCATACCTGTACAGATAGGGCAACAGTGGGTGTTTGTTTCTCCGCCGAATTCATTGGGACAACCGCAATATATTTTAGTTTTGGTTTTAAGTTCTGCGTGAACTTCCAAACCTATAACTGTTTCAAAATTCATCTTAATTCACCTCTTTTACAAATTTGGACGCTGCTTGTGATATTCTGTGTTCTGCTCAAATGTGTATGCAGCCTTAAACAATGTTTCTTCACCAAATGCACGACCGATTAACTGCATGCCGATTGGCATTCCGCCTTTGTCAAATCCGCAGGGGATTGACATAGCAGGAAGACCTGCAATATTAATTGAAACTGTGCAAATGTCCTCTAAATACATCTGTAACGGGTCTGTTGTTTTTTCGCCCATTGTAAATGCAGTAGTGGGAGCAGTAGGTGTTAAAATAACATCATATTTTGCAAAAGCGTTGTCGAAATCATTTCTTATAATTGTTCTTACCTGTTGTGCTTTTTTGTAGTAAGCATCATAGTATCCTGAACTTAACGCATAAGTTCCAAGCATAATTCTGCGTTTTACTTCTTTACCAAAGCCTTCGCTTCTTGTCTGTTTGTAAAGTGACATTAAATCGGTATAGTTTTCAGTTCTGTAGCCATATTTAATACCGTCATATCTTGCAAGGTTGGAACTTGCTTCTGCTGAAGAAATAATATAGTAAGCAGGAAGAGCATGTTTTGATGCAGCAAGTTTAAAGAACTCAATTTCTGCACCTAATGCTTTATATGTTTCTGCTGCTTTTAAAATTGCGTCTTTAACTTCGGGGTTGATTCCGTCGCCTACATAGTCTTCGGGGATACCGATTTTTAAGCCCTTAACATTGTTTACAAGTGCTTTTGTATAATCAGGTGTATCCATTTTTACTGATGTGCTGTCAAAATTATCGTGACCGGCAATTGCGTTTAATACCATTGCACTGTCAGTTACGTCTTTTGTAAGAGGACCAATCTGGTCAAGTGATGAAGCAAAGGCAATAAGACCAAAACGTGATACTAAACCGTATGTTGGTTTTAATCCTACAACACCGCAGAATGATGCAGGTTGTCTTATAGAGCCGCCTGTATCTGAACCAAGTGAATAAACTGCAGTATCTGCGCCAACACTTGCGGCAGAGCCACCTGATGAACCACCCGGTACTTTGTTTAAATTGTATGGGTTTGCAGTTTTAAAGAAGTATGAGTTCTCTGTTGATGAGCCCATAGCAAACTCGTCCATATTTAATTTGCCAAGAACAGGAGTATTTATTGCTTTTAGTTTCTTGGTTACGAAAGCATCGTAAGGGGGTACAAAGTTTTCAAGCATTTTTGATGCGCAGGTGGTGTTTATACCCTCTGTGCAGATGTTATCTTTAATACCTGCAGGAATACCCTCTAAAGGTGCAATTTCTTCGCCTTTTGCGATTTTTTCGTCAACTGCTTTTGCAGTTTCCAATGCTTTGTCTGCAGTAACGGTAATATAACTTTTTACTTTGTCATCAACAGAGGCAATTCTGTCAACAACTGATTTTGTAATTTCAGTACTGCTCACTTCTTTGTTTTTAAGCATTTCGGAAAGTTGGTGGGCAGTCATTTTATATAAATCCATTTTCATATCCTCCTTATTCCACAACTTTCGGAACGCTGTAACAGCCAGATTCCTGACTGGGTGCATTCTTCAATATCAATTCTCTGTCGTATGAGCCGGTAATTACATCTTCACGGAAAACGTTTTCCATTTTCATAGCATGATTTGTAGGCTCGATACCCGTAGTATCAACCTCTGAAAGCATATCGGCAAAGTCAATAATACTTCCCATTTCGTTTGCTAATTTGTCCGCTTCTTCATCTGTTACGTTAAGACGAGCCAGGTTAGCAACATATAAAACATCTTGTTTAGATATTTTCAAATTAATCTCTCCTTTGTATATCAAATTACACAAATTTATACATCTTCCATTATATAACAAACCTTAAATAATTGCAATAATAATTAACAAAAATTTGTATTTAAGTTTTTTATTTGTCAATACTAATTTCAGAGGTGATAATCATGTGCGAAAAAAACCAGAATGAAAGTGCACCAAATGAAGTTTCAGTTAAAATGAATAATTCTAAACACAATATTCATTGTCTAACTATAATAGGTCAGGTTGAGGGGCACAGCCTTGCTCCATCTGACAGTAAAACAACAAAGTATGAAAATGTAATTCCAACTTTAGCAACAATAGAAGAGGACAGTAAAATCGAAGGTCTTTTAATTCTTTTAAACACTATGGGTGGTGACGTGGAAGCAGGTCTTGCCATTGCGGAGATGATTTCCTCTATGTCAAAACCTACCGTTTCTTTAGTGTTGGGCGGAGGACACAGTATCGGCGTTCCGCTGGCAGTTTCTTCTAATTATTCTTTTATTGTGCCCTCTGCAACTATGACTATTCATCCTATCCGTATGACGGGCACAATTATTGGCTCAAGCCAGACCTACGATTATTTCCAGAAAGTACAGGATGCGGTAGTGAAATTCGTAGCAAGAAATTCCAAAACTACTGAGGACAAGATACTAAAACTGATGCTTGAAACAGGAAATATTGCAAACGATGTAGGTACTATTCTTTTTGGAAAAGAAGCAGTGGATATGGGCGTAATAGACGAAGTGGGCGGTCTTAAAGACGCCCTTAAAAAACTATACCAGCTGATAGAGGGAGGGGAGAAAAATAATTAACAAAGTTGAAATATGCGGTGTTAATACTTCAAAACTCCCTACCCTTACCCGCGAACAAAAAGCAGAATTATTTGAAAGAATTAAAAAGGGAGACAAAGAGGCAAGGGAAGAATTTATAAACGGTAATTTAAAACTTGTATTAAGCGTTCTTCGGAGATTTAATAACAGAGGGGAAAATATTGACGATTTGTTTCAAATCGGCTGTATCGGTCTTATAAAAGCCATAGACAACTTTGACACCACTTTAAATGTTCAGTTCTCCACCTATGCCGTACCTATGATAATAGGGGAACTTCGTCGCTATCTTCGGGATAACAACGCTATACGAGTAAGCCGTTCTTTAAGGGACACAGCGTACAAAGCCCTTACCGCAAAAGAAAAACTTGCAAACGAAAAAGGACGGGAGCCGACTATTACCGAAATTGCAAAAGAACTTGATATGCCAAAAGAGGATATAGTTATGGCACTTGATGCTATACAGGACCCTATTTCACTTTACGAGCCCGTTTTTCACGATGGAGGAGACGCCCTTTATGTAATGGACCAGGTTAAAGACGAAAAAAATCTTGATGAAAGCTGGATAGAGCATATATCGTTAAAAGAAGCAATAAAGCATTTGAACGAAAGAGAAAAAATGATTATCAATATGAGGTTTTTTCAGTGCAAAACCCAGATGGAGGTAGCAGACGAAATCTCCATATCCCAGGCACAGGTATCACGTTTGGAAAAGTCTGCACTTAACCATATGAAGAAGTATTTATAAAGGGATAGGAAAAATTGTTCAGAACGGAAAAACTGAACGAAAGCTATGCTTTCGGTAACCCGAAGGCGTACAAAGGTACGTCGAGTGGTGAAGTTTTTTTGTAGTAAAAAAAGCAAAAAATAAAGGAACATATCTTTTAAAAAGATATGTTCCGTAATTTTTTTACGCTTTGCCGTTGCAACCAAGTACATTTGTAATTTTATGTGATACAAGGTCTTTGATTGCAGTTCTTGCAACTGACAAGTATTGACGTGGGTCAAAGTGTGACGGGTTTTCAGCCATATACTTTCTTACTGAGCCAGTCATTGCAAGTCTTAAGTCTGAGTCAATATTAATTTTACATACTGCAGAACGTGCAGCCTGTCTTAACATTTCTTCGGGGATACCGATTGCATCAGGCATTGCGCCGCCGAATTCGTTAATCATTTTAACAAATTCCTGATTTACACTACTTGCACCGTGTAAAACGATTGGGAAGTTAGGAAGTTGTTTTTCAATTTCTTCCAAAATATCAAATCTTAGTTGTGGTTTCTGACCTGGTTTGAATTTGTATGCACCGTGACTTGTGCCGATAGCGATAGCAAGTGAGTCAACACCTGTTCTTGTAACAAAGTCAACAACTTCTTCAGGTCTTGTGTATGAAGCGTCTTCGTCAGATACGTTAACGTCGTCTTCAATACCTGCAAGTCTGCCAAGTTCA
>JAGCLT010000040.1 GCA_017646825.1 Clostridia bacterium
AGTTGTATTTCAGAAGGTGATGACAAATACGTTATCAACGCTGACGAATGCATCGAATGCGGCGCTTGTGCAGGTGTTTGCCCTGTAGGTGCTCCGGTACAAGACTAATATAAATAAGAAAATCCGTAGCGTCTGCTACGGATTTTTTATTTTATTCACAGCAATAATCTATTTTTTCTTCAGGTATTTCTATTGTACTGTCAGGTTTTGTTGAATCTCCAAGACCTGTTGTTTCGGAAAACACAACATTTGATTTTGCCATATTTACGGTGTCTGTGGGAACAATGATTTTTGCAGCTTTACCGTCTGCCATAGCAATTAACGCCTCGTATTTTTTAAGTTCCAAAACCGTCTCGTCAACTGCGGCACGTTTTAGTGCTATAAGACCGTCTGCCTCTGCAGTTTTTGAAAGTAAAATTGCTTTTGCTTCACCCTCTGCACGGGCAATTCTTGCATCTCTTTCACCTTCAGCCGCAAGTATCATTGCCTGTTTGTCACCTTCTGCACGGGTTATAGCCGCAGCTTTATGTCCCTCTGCCTGAAGCATTGTTTCACGGCGGTCACGCTCTGCTTTCATTTGCTTTTCCATAGCATTCTGAATTTCTGTGGGAGGAATAATATTTTTAAGTTCAACTCTGTTTACTTTGATACCCCATTTATCTGTTGCCTCGTCCAAAAT
Organism: Clostridia bacterium; assembly: GCA_017646825.1. Classification (GTDB taxonomy): domain Bacteria; phylum Bacillota; class Clostridia; order Monoglobales; family Firm-18; genus RGIG1864. Next base: position 680 of record JAGCLT010000040.1, read on the forward strand.
AGTTGTCATTTTTCCGTTAATGGTATCACGAGATGTCAGAGTTCCGTCAAGTTCAAGTTCGCCAACTAAGTTTCTTAAGGTTGTTGCGGCAAGATTTTCAAGAGCAGAAATGGGATTTACCGCACCGTAAGCATAAAGTTTTGCATCAAATACCTCAAAATATATAACTGTGTCAATTTGCATTGTTACGTTATCCTTTGTAATAACGGGCTGTGGCGGTGAATCAAGATACTGTTCCTTTAAGGTAACTCTCTTTGCAATCCTTTCAATAAAAGGTATCTTAATATGAATTCCTGCTGCCCATGTTGTTCTGTATTTCCCCAACAACTCTACAACGTATTCGTGTGCCTGAGGCACAATTTTAATGTTGGGAATTATAACAATCGCAAGTATTACAAGTAAATAAATTATAAACATATTTTTCTCTTCCTTTCTCTTTTATTATTTTCCCTATCCCACTTTAAAATACCAAAAAGTATGAAATAACCAATAGACCAAGAATTATTCTGTAAATACCAAAGGCTTTAAAATCATGCTTCTGAACATAAGAAATTAAAAACTTAATTGCTATAACAGAAACAATATAGGCAACTGCCATACCTGTAAGTAGTACTACCGCCTCAAAGCCTGACATCAAAAGTCCGTATTTCAAAATTTTAAGTGCACTTACACCAACCATTACGGGTATTGCCATAAAGAAAGAATACTCTGCCGCTACACCTCTTCCGCATCCTACAAGCATTGCGCCTAATATTGTAGCGCCTGACCTTGATGTACCCGGAATTATGGACAGTACCTGAAAACAACCAATTAAAAGCGCTGTTTTATAAGTCATTTCGTTCATATTGTTAACTGTTGGCTTTTTATTTTTTCTTTCAACCAATATAAACAGTATGCCGTAAATTATAAGCATTGCAGATACTACCTGCCAGTTTTCAAACTTTTCCATAATGTCGTCAAGCAAAAGTCCTATTACAGCTGCAGGCAGACACCCAACTATCACTTTAAACCACATATCCCATGTGCTTTTTTTCTCAAGTTTTGTTTTTGACGGTGCAAAGGGATTAAGTTTATGAAAATAAAGAGTAACAACCGCTAAAATCGCACCAAGTTGTATTACATACAAATACAAGTCAGAGTTAGTAAAACCGTTGTTGTTAATAAATTCGTTAACAAGTATCATATGCCCTGTTGAACTTATGGGAAGCCATTCGGTAATACCTTCTACAATTCCAAGTATAATTGACTTTAATATTTCCATTCCGTTTCCTCCTTATATATATTTTACCAAAACTTTACCTATTTGTAAATATATATGTCAAAAACGTATAATATTTCATACAGGGATAGGAAAAATTGGTCAGAACGGAAAAACCGAACAAGCAAGGCATCGCCTTGCGGTGATAACCCGAAGGCGTACTACGTCAAAGCAAAGCCCACATCGCTTCATTTTACTTATTCAGTAAAATATCCGCTTATGGTCTTGCTTTTCCTTTTCCCCAAAAAGCCGTGGGCTTTGTGGGGTCCCCGAAAGTCGCAAGACTTTAAGGGGAAAAGGAGCAACCGAGCGATAAGTTTAAGTTTGCTAAAAACTTAAACCATAGCGAGTCTTGCGACGTGGTCGAGAGGCGAGGTTTTTTCGTAGTAAAAAAGCAAAAAAGGAAAATATCTTTGTAAAGATATTTTCCCACATTCAGTTATAATTACTTGTGTTAATTTATAATTCTGATTTTATTTTTAGCCCCGCTTTTTTACGTTCTGGCCTATTTTTACATCCCTTTAATTACGCCATCAAAGTTACCATAACTGCCTTTTGTGCGTGAAGTCTGTTTTCCGCTTCGTCAAATATTACAGAGTTTGGTCCGTCAATAATATCTTCTGTCATTTCATAACCTCTGTATGCAGGAAGACAGTGCATAAATATTGCATCCTCTTTTGCATTTGAGAACAGTTTTTTGTCAATCTGATAAGGCATAAATATTTCTCTTCTTTTTGCCTTTTCTTCTTCCTGTCCCATACTTACCCAAGTGTCTGTATAAACTGCATCGGCGTCTTTAATTGCCTCAACAGGGTCTGTAGTTTCAACAATGCTTCCGCCTGTAAGTTTTGCCTGGGCTTTTGCTTTTTCCATAATTTCACCGTTACACCAGTAGCCTTTCGGTGCACCGATTGCAAAGTCCATACCTGCTTTTGCACATGCCTCTGCCAAAGAATGGGCAACGTTGTTTCCGTCACCTATATATGCAAGTTTTTTACCCTTAAGACTTCCTTTATGTTCATAAATTGTGAACAAATCTGCCAACGCCTGACAGGGGTGGTGGTCGTCTGTAAGACCGTTTATAATAGGAATTTGTCCGTACTTTGCCAAATCCTCAACATCTGACTGCTTGAATGTTCTTATCATAATTCCGTCAAGATAGCGTGACAAAACATTGGCAGTATCGTATATTGTTTCTCCTCTGCCCAACTGAATATCAGCAGAACTCAAAAACAGTCCCTGACCTCCCAATTGGCTTATACCCACTTCAAAAGAAACTCTTGTTCTTGTTGATGATTTTGCAAAAATCATACCAAGGGTTTTGCCCTCCAGCTGTCTGTTAGCCATTCCTGATTTTTGTTGTTTCTTTAGTTTTTCTGTTAAGGACATAAGACTTTCAAATTCCTCAACAGTCAAATCTCCTATTGTTAATAAATGCTTCATTTAGTATCATAACCTTTCTGCAACTCTTATTAAAGGTATTATACAACACTATTTTTAAATGTGCAATAGTTTTATACATTTTGTATTTTCATAATTGTTTCAACATTACGTTTATATCGCAAATTGATTTTTTTAACATACTTTTCCGCATAGCGTACTGCAAACTTCCCTACAGCACCTGCAAAAATCAGGTTGAAACAAATTATCACACGTCTTAACAAGTCTGCAATTTCAATAAAATTGTTATCTGAATACCCTGCTGTTCCAATCAGCAAAAATGCACCTGCAGTAATTAATGTGTTGCAAATAATTTTTAAGTTTTTCATAAAGTTCACTCCCCTTTGTCTTTATTGTACCAAAAAGGGGTGTCCTATAAAAAGGACAGTGATTACAAATCTAAAGTACTTCCGCCAATAAATTCACGAATTAATGAAAATGGCGGTATCATATTTGTATTAATTTCCCGGAAACTGTTTAAAAGTTCACGGATATTATTGATTTTTTCTGCATTTTCTGTATCGTTTTCGCTTCCTGCAAAAAGATTGCCAATATAACTTTTATAAACCGCAAGTTCGTACAAAAGTGACGAGTTAAAAATTATGTCTGCACTGTCAGTATAGGGATAAATATTTCTCTGTGCCCCTGCCTCCACCTCAGGCCACATCCGGAAAGTTCTTTTGTAGTCCGTATTTCTGAAACTGTTGTCACGGATAAGGCGTCTTATTTGTCTTGTGGTCTGGGACTTAATTCGTTCACCGTCATTTCGGGACAGAGCAGTCAGTGCAGAACAATAAACTTTATACTTTCTGTCATCGGGAATATTATCGGTAATTTTACTGTTAAGGGCGTGGATACCCTCAACAATTATTATTTCATCCTCTTGAAGTTTTACCGCCCTTTCTCCTTTTATGCTTTTTGATTTTTCAAAATCGAAAGCAGGAATATATGCAGTTTTTCCCGACACAAGGTCTGCCATATCCAAATTAAATCTTTCGTAATCAATGGCTTCCAGATCTTCGATTTTAGACACGCCAAACTGGTCTTTAGGAATGTTTTCGGGGTCTAAGTAATAGTCGTCCATAGATACAGAAACCGCATTAAGTCCAAGGACTTTTAAATGCAGTTGCAGTTTATTTGCAAAGGACGTTTTACCTGACGATGACGGACCCGTTACAAGAACAATTTTCTTTTTATCAATATTCTCAAGTATTTGCTCTGCAATTTCTGAAATATTCTGCTCGTGCCATATTTCGCTTACGTTTATAAGTTGATTAGTTTTGCCCTCTTTTATTATTCTGTTAACATCGTCGATATTAACAATTCCAAGTTTTTCGCACCAACTCTTATATTTTTTTAGCACCATCTGTATTCTGTCCAACTATATTCCTCCTATCAAAAAAACAGACTGTATGATACAGTCTGTTTTTAAGTCAATTAAAGAATTTCTTTAAATTTAGTATATGCCTTATCCCATGCTTCTATGTCAGTAGGTGCATAAGTTTTAATATCAAATGAGTCTTTTATAATAGAACGTGCCTCTTTAATATCAGATATTGCACCCTGAGCCATAAACTGAACTGCAACATTACCAAGAGCAGTTGCTTCAATAGGACCTGCCATAACGGTAGTGTTACAAGCATTTGCAGTCAACTGGCACAGGAATGGGTCTTTTGTACCTCCGCCAACTATATTGATTCCTGCAAAATCCTTGTTTGTATCTTTTTTAAGGTTTAGGTATGAATGTCTGTATTTCATTGCAAGACTTTCGTAAATACATCTTACGATTTCACCGATTGACTGTGGAACATACTGACCTGTTTTTTTACAGAATTCCACAATTCTCTTAGGAATATCGCCCGGTCTTGCAAACTCGGGATAGTCAGGGTCAATAAAGCATTTAAAGGGTTCGCATTTATGTGCTGCCATTTCCAGGTCGTTAAAACTTAAATCATTACCCTGTTTTTTCCATGTACGTCTTGATTCCTGAATTAACCAAAGTCCCATAATGTTTGTTAAATATCTTGTTGTATAGTTATAACCGCCCTCGTTTGTATATGAAGATTTAAGGCTGTTTTCGTTAATATGCGGCTCTTTTAATTCTGTACCGAACAATGACCATGTACCGCAGCTGATATACACAAAATCGTCTGCAGTTGTAGGTACTGACACTACTGCTGATGCAGTATCGTGTGAGCCTACGGCAATTACGGGAACAGGATTAATTCCAAGTTCTTCGCAGATGTCGTCTGTAACTGTACCCAAAACCTCACCTGTTTTAATAATATCACAAAGCAGGTCTTTTGGGATGCCCAAAGTATCAAGAATTTCTGTATTCCACTGTTTTTTATATGGGTCAAGCATCTGCGAAGTTGAAGAAATAGTAAACTCGTTTCTTTTAACGCCTGTTAAGAAATAACTTAAAAGGTCAGGCATAAACAACATTTTGTCAGCACGTTTTAACAAATCGCTTTTGTACTTTGTTAAATAGTATAACTGGAACAAAGTATTGAAATCCATAAACTGGATACCTGTTTTTTCGTATAGGCTGTCTCTTCTGATTACTTTGAAAACCTCTTCCTGCATACCAGCAGTTCTTGCATCGCGGTAATGTACGGGATTGCCTATTAAGTCGCCGTTTTCATCCACAAGACCAAAGTCAACGCCCCAGGTGTCGATACCGATTGAGTCAAAACCACCTGCAAGTTTGGCATTTACTATACCCTGTTTAATCTGGTCAAATAAATATAATACGTCCCAGTAAAGAGTACCTCTTACGCTTACTCCGTTATTGGGAAAACGATGAACTTCCTGGAGTGTGATTTTTCCGTTATCAAGTGTTGCAACTATACCTCTGCCGCTTGATGCTCCAAGGTCAAAAGCAAGTACTTTTTTCATACCTTAAACCTCCTTAATAATCTCAATCCCTAATTCGTCAAACTTATTTTTCAACGATTTGTCAAGTTCTGCATCTGTTATAAAATAATCTACTATATCAAAATCTGCAAGTTTCTCAAAACCAATTTTGCCAATTTTGGACTTGTCGCAAATGTAGAAGTGTTTTGTGGAATTTTTAATCATCTTCCTCTTGATTCCGCACTCACCCTCGTTGCTTTCCATAAGTCCTATGTTTTCTTCAATACCTTTGCTCGAGAAAAACATTTTACTTGCAAAGTAATTTTCGCTTATACTGTTTTCTGCATTACTGCCGACAAATGACTGGTTCTGGCTTACGATACCGCCTATTGCAATAACCTTTATATTCTCTGCACCTTCAAGCTCTGCAATAATTCTAAGTGAATTGGTAATTACGGTAACATTGTGCATATTCTTTATTTCTTTTGCCATAAAGAATGTAGTAGTTGACGCATCTAAAAATATTGTGTCTCCGGGGTCAACAAACTGTAATGCTATACCTGCAAGTTTCTTTTTAGCCTCAACGTTTGTATGTTTTCTTACTTCGAGAGATAATTCATGAGTTCCCTCGTCTGCGGGAACTGCGCCTCCGTGTGTTCGCTTTAAGGAGGACTGTTTTTCCAATTTTTCCAAATCGCGACGAACAGTTTCTTCAGTAACATCAAGTGCTACTGCGAGTTTACTAACCCATACTGCACCGTCGGTTTTCAGTAATTCAAGGATTTTCTTCTGCCTTTCTAAAGCAAACATCCGTTACACCTCTCAATACTACTCTTTGTCGATAATCTTTACTAAATCTCCGTTTCTTAGTCCTGTTGAGTTTGCATCGTCTGTGTCTATATGCATTTCAACATTAAAGTCGTCTCTTACTCTTACCTGAACATCAAAGAATTTTGTAGGCTTAACACCGTCAACCATTACGTTTACATAGTCGTTGTCTTTAATGTTATGTCTTTTTGCGTAATCAGGAGTTAAGTGAATGTGTCTGTTTGCAATGATTACACCTTCATTTAAGTATATACTTCCCTTAGGACCTACAACTACAAGGCGTTCAGAGCCCGCAATTTCACCTGACGGTCTTACAGGTGGGCTTACTTTTAAAATAAATGTATCAGTTTTAGAAATTTCAACCTGTGTGTTTTTTCTTACAGGACCCAAAACTCGTACATTTTCTATTGATTTAAGTGATGGACCCACCAAAGTTACAACTTCTTCAGAAGCAAATTCTCTGCCCATTAATGTTTTCTTCTTTGTAAGCTGATAGCCCTCGCCGAAAAGAGTATATAAATCTTTTTCGGACAAATGAATGTGACGTTGTGAAACGCCTATTCTTATTTCGCCGTTAGCATCTGCAATAGCGTTTTTAACGGCTTGTTCTATTTTCTTTTCATCTACTAATAACATAAAATCACCTTATTCGATATCAAAAAATTTACTTAGTTCAGAAGACGGTCTCGCAATTACTTCAGCACCGAATATTTTACCAATTCTAAGTGCCGCAGTCTGACCTGCCTCTACTGCCGCTTTTGCCGCAGAAACATTGCCTTTTACTATAAGTGTTACCAGACGTCCCCCAAGTCTTTTTTCAGTATGGACAATATTTACACTTGCCGCTTTAACCATAGCGTCAAGTCCCTCTATTGCCGCAACCAGACCTTCTATTTCTAAAATACCAAAGGCGCCGTCAATATCCTTAATATTTTCTTCTGGATAATCCATTAAATTTTTAGGCAATTTTTTGTTGTATTTGTCTCTGTTAATATCAAGAAGGTATGCCATTTTATCTGTTTGTGTATCAGGTGCTGCAATTACGTGGGAAACAATGTATTTCCCCTTGTCTTTTGCATAATTAACACCTGCTTCGATTGCCGCATTTACTGCACCTACAACGCCCTCGATTTTTACTTCCATAACAAGTGGAGCAGGAACATCAGGGCTTATAGGTCTGTTTCTGTCAAAAGCAATTATTTTTACATCTGCCGCTTTTGCCATAACGTCGGCTACGCATACCGCTGTTGTAAAACTGTAAACTTCTATTAATCCAAGTGCTTTCAATTAATTACACCTCTTTTATACAATATGGAAACCGTCAACCAATACGCATCTGCGCTGACGTGTAAATGAATGAGCAGCTGTTAAGCCCTCACCTGTAGGACCTGCAATAGTAAAGGTTGTGTAACCTTCGCCGCCTGCACCGATACCTGCATAAGATGGTGCGTTTTTAACAAAGATTGTTGTTTCCACTTCTCTTGCAAAACGAGTTAAGTTATCAACGTTTTTAGAGTGAATGTGTGCACTGTGTCTGTTTCCGTGTTCTGCTTTTACTGCCAAATCAATGGCTTCGTCAATATTGTTTACTCTTACGATACCAAGTATGGGCATCATCATTTCAACCTGAATGAATGGGTGGCTATTGTCAACTTCGCAGATAATCAGTTTTGCATCTGAGTTGATTCCAAGTTCTTTTAGGAACAATTTTGCGTCTTTACCTACCCATTTTTTATTGATATCGTACTTACCGTCTTTCTGAACAAGGCAGATGTTTTTAAGTCTTTCCACATCCTGACCTTTTAACAGGTAAGCACCGTTCTTTGTCATATTTGAAATAAGTTCGTCTGCAATAGATTTAACTGCAAAACATTCTTTTTCAGCGATACAAGGCAAGTTGTTATCAAAACTTGACCCATCAACTATATCTTTTGCAGCTTTAGCAATATCTGCAGTTTCGTCAACGATAACGGGTGGGTTACCTGCACCTGCACCAATTGCTTTTTTACCTGATGACAAAAGCATTTTTACAACGCCGGGACCGCCAGTTGCTACAAGCAGTTTAACGATAGGTGATTTAACCATTTCGTCAGATGTTTTCATAGTAGGTTTATATACTGAAACAACAAGGTTTTCAGGACCTCCTGCTTCTAAAACTGCTCTGTTTACAAGGTCAACCGCGTAGTTTGCAACATTTTTTGCATTGGGGTGTGGGTTAAATACTACCGCATTACCTGCAGCAATCATACCCATTGAGTTACAAATTACAGTTTCACTGGGGTTTGTTGAGGGAGTAATACTTCCGATTACGCCGTAAGGTCCCATTTCAACCAAAGTCATACCGCAGTCGCCTGTCATAACCTTTGCAGACAAGTCCTCGGTACCGGGAGTTTTGTTTGCAACAAGTTGATGCTTTATAATTTTATGAGGAACGTTACCCATACCTGTTTCTTCTACACCCATAATAGCCATTGTTTCTGCTTCTTTAAGTGTAAGTTCTCTTATTTTTTGTATCATTTTTTCGCGTTGTTCTACAGTATAGCCTTTTAGTTCTTTGTATGCTTTTTGTACTGCTTCCAAGGCTTCTGTCATTGTAGGGAATACGCCTTTTAACTGTTTTTCAGGTAATTCCGGTTTAATACTTTTAATAACACTTTCAACTATTTCGCTTATGTACTTTTCATCTACCATTGTTATTATCTCCATTCCTTATAATATTGTTTTCCAGATTTTCATATCGGGACTTGCAATTACTTCGCTGTCTAAGAACATTCCCGTTTCTGCAAGGTCTTTTTTAACTTTCTCAATTGCCGCTTCAACTGCTGCAACTTCACCCGTTATAAGCATATACGATTTACCGCACATACCTCTTGCAATTCGTAGTTCAATCAAATCTACCATAGCGGTTTTAGCCGCTACATCTGCCGCAACAATAATTGATGCTGCAGAATATGTTTCGCATACCCCAAGGGCTCTTGGGTTTTCAACCTGTGTAGTACCATAAATCGCAGGGAAGATAGCTTCATGAGGATTGCCAAGCACAAACTTGTCAATAAGTTTGTTGCCGCATAAAGAAACTGATGCTTCAACTGCCGCTTTTACTGCACTTAACTCACCGCTGATTAATGCTATGTATTTACCAGGACAAACAACCTGGGCTTCAATAACCTCAACGGCTGATGTCTTCACCATAGTATCTACTGCCTTAATACCTGCAGAAACAGTTGTATATTCAATCATACCTATTGATTTGCCCATTAACTGTCAGTCCTTTCTATAATTATATATCCGTTTTTAACTTCACCAACAACACCGTCTATGGAACTGTGGATATTAACTCCTAATTTGTCCTGTGCCACTTCTCCGATTACCTGACCTGCAACTACTTTGTCGCCGGTTTTAACGACTGCCGCAGCAGGTGCGCCGATATGTTGGTTAAGCATTATTTTCACTTTTTTGGGTTTAAAGACTTTCTCGTTTATCGGTGCTTTTACATCGTAAACATTAAGTCCTAATCTTGTAATTAAGCGTTCCATGGGAACTAATCTGTATTCTCTTGCAGGATGAACATTCGGTGTTTCTTTTGCGGGTTCAGGTTTTACGCCTTTTTTCGCAAACTCAGTTTTAAACACGTTAATCATCATTTTCGGGGATAATCCCTGTTGGCATGAATACAATTCACACAACCCGCACTGAGAACAAAACGCCGAATTAACAAATATATCAACGTTGTTTGTGTTTTCATTTGATGCACCGTACATAATGCTGTGGGGCTGTAAGTCCTGCCCTAACAAATACCTTGGGCAAAGGTCTGTGCACATTCTGCACTGACAACATGCACTTTTCGTTCTGTTTAAATTAATACTTGTTTTTGTAAGTCTTCTTTGTATTGCTACGTGGTCTTTTGGTAGTACCAATACTGCATTTGTAGTTTTTGTAACAGGCATATTTGTTTTGGTAATATTACCCGTCATTATTCCGCCGTTTAAATAAGCCACGTCTTTATTTGTTACTCCCCCTGCCGCTTCAATCAGTTCTGAAATTTCAGTACCTACCGGCACTAAAAATGTCTGGGGATTTTCCACTTCACCTGCAACTGTAACATATTTTAGAGTAACAGGTTTATTCTTTGTCAAAACGTAATACGCATTCAGCATTGTTTCAACATTGTAAACTATAACGCCTACCGAGATTGGAATCTGTCCCTGGGGAACAACTCTTCCCGTGGTCTCGTAGATTGTTACCACTTCGTCACCTGACGGATAAACCTCAGGCAGTTTTTTAATAGAAAAGTTTTTGTACTTGTCAATGTGCTCGTACAGGGCTGTAATTGTGTTTTTATATGAATCTTTAACTGCAATTATCACCTGCTCTGCCTCAACTGCTTTTGCAACTTCGTCTAAAGCATACAAAATTTCGTTGGCGTACATTGCAAGAACCTGTCTGTGTACTTTAAACAGTGGCTCACACTCGGCACAGTTTAATATAACAGTATCTGCCTTTTTATTCAATTTAGCATATGACGGAAAGCCGGCGCCACCGGCACCTACAACACCGTGTTTTTTAAGTAGTTCTGCTAAAGAAATTATATCTGCCACTGTATTACCTTCCTTTTAGGGTTTAGTTTTCTTCGTCAACAATTCCCACAATTGCTGCATCAACAGGAGCGTTTTCCATACCGCAGCCTATTCTTGCGGCACTTCCTGTTGCAACAAGTACTGTTTCACCTATACCTGCACCTACATTATCTATTGCTATAAAGGAACTCTGACCTTTTTCCATTGGCTCTACAATCAGAAATTTGTTTCCTAACAATCTTTCGTTTTTTCTTGTTGAGACAATACTTCCGGTAATCTTTCCGATTATCATTTATATCTCTCCTTTCATTATTATGTAGGGCTGTGTCACAGTCAACTGTGACACAGTCCTTTTAATAATGCACTATTATTTAATAGCAGGTAAAATTTTCTCAACGTCACTGTGAGGTCTTGGAATTACGTGTGTAGCGATGATTTCGCCAAGTCTCTGAGCAGAAGCGTTACCAGCTTCAACTGCAGCTTTAACGGCACCAACGTCACCTCTAACCATAACGCTTACTAAACCTGAACCGATTTTTTCTGTTCCGATTAGTTCAACGTTAGCGGCTTTAAGCATAGCATCTGCAGCTTCAATTGCTGCTACTAAGCCTCTTGTTTCAACCATACCTAATGCTTCTTTCTGTGTCATTTTTACTTCCTCCTTAATTATTTCTTTTTTTATTTCTTTTTTTAT
>JAGCLT010000041.1 GCA_017646825.1 Clostridia bacterium
CCATACGAAGTCGTTGGTTTTCGGCAATTAAATCTTCTTCAACCTTTTTATCTAATTTAGGTGGTCTGCCCTTCCTTGTTCCGCCGGCGGAACAAGCTCTGCCCCTTCTCTCTTTCATAAGACCTTCGGCTCCCTCTTCCAAGAATATGCGTTCCCACCGTTGTAACATCTGTCTAGCTCCGCCTGTTTTATCGTTGCCTATTTCATATTTCCTTACTGTTTCGTGATAACTTAAACGGTGTTCTCGCATATCCATTATAACACCTATTTTAAATTCTGCACTATAAACTTTATTCTTTACTCCTTTTTTACGCATAAAAATATGCACCTCCAAAAGTGTCTAACTTTTGGGGTGCATATCAGATTCCTCGGCTTTTATAATTTGTTATTAGTCAGTATATGGAATTGAAGTATCAATGCTTATTGTATTTGCTTCCTCACTCCAGATAACACCCACGTCAAACATACGGCATATATCTCTTAATTTAAAATAGTTGTTATCATTAATTGTATATGCTTTTGCGTAAACTGAAGCACCGTCTTTATAAATAGGACTTTTGTTTTCTTCAGACATTTTTGCCTGTCCGTCGCCCGGAGCAAGTTCTCCCCCTACAACTGTGTAAGGACTGTTTGATGTTAAATAAATTGACTCAAGTTCTTCATCCCAAACAACTTTAAACTGTTTTTCTGTGCCAGATAACACATAAGCCAAATCACGAAGTTTAAAATAATTGTTATCGTGAATATTATATGCTTCAAATTTAACTTCTTCGCCGTTTACTAAAACTTTTGAATCGGTATAATCCGCTTTTATTGTTTCAGCGGTACCATCTTTTATAATAATAACTGCTTCAGCACCGCTCATATTTTCAATTCCGTAGTTGCCATACGCATAGTAAAGGCCTGGTTTAGTTAAAGTAAATCTCATACCTTCCGGCCTTTTAGTTTCTGTGCCAAACATTTGTTCTTCTGTGTAACCGTCGGCAATTAAAAAAGTGGACTCAATATACATATCTCCAAAAGGTGATAAAGTAGAAACACCAAAACCAGTTAAGGTATCTAAAGAGGTAATCACTACAGGTGCATTACATATATAAGTTTTAACACCAGGAATATATGTAGTAACATCTTCAGCCACCACATTAGTTATTTTAAACTGGCTTTCAGAAGTAATCAACTCATTCTCGACGCCGGGATAACCGACAATTTCGACTGTTTCTGCAGAAAAAACCACAGTAGTCAGCAGAGTAAGCGCCATTAGCAAACATAACAATTTCTTTTTCATAATAATTCCTCCCTTTGTTTAATTTTAACATATATACAATATAAATTCAATGATAAATCATTAATTTTTTGTAAATATATTTTTTCCAAAAAACTCTTGCAAATAATGTAATACTGTGCTATAATATTACAAGTGTTGATGAGCGCCCGTAGCTCAGCTGGATAGAGTGTTTGGCTACGAACCAAAAGGTCAGGGGTTCGAATCCCTTCGGGCGTGCCACGAAAAAGAAGTTACAACTTTTGTTGTGACTTCTTTTTTTGTTTGTAAAAACAAAAGGGATTCGAACCAGCCGTTAAGAAAAACAGTCCGGTGGACTGTTTTTTAGGCGCGGCAACGAGCAAAGCGAGGCGATAGGTGCGAGTAGCACCGGGACAAAATCCCTTCGGGCGTGCCACGAAAAAGAAGTTACAACTTTTGTTGTAACTTTATTTTGTTTTGTATTGAAAAACAACACATCAAGTGATATAATAACCATAAATCAAATTGTTCTGAGGTTTAAATATGAAAATATCAACAACAACTGAAAGAAGTTGCACTACATTTGGTTATAAAGAAGGTATAAGAATTCTTCACGAGGGCGGATTTAACTATCTTGATATGTCCCTTTACCAGATGAGAAACGATTACGATGTTTTAACAACTGCTAACTACCGCGAAGTAGCAAAGGAAATAAAAGAATATGCAAATTCATTGGGCGTAACTTTCGTTCAGGCACACGCACCGTTCCCTACTCAGTTAAAAGACTATCCTGCATTTTCTGCAGATATGACAAAAAAAGCAATGCAATCATTGGAAGTTGCAGGAATATTAGGAGCGGAATTTGTAGTTGTTCACCCAGTGGCACAGGCACAAGTTCCTGGCGATGAGAGTCAAAAAGAATACAACTTAAAAATGTATCGTTCAATGTTACCAATTGCTAAGGAGTACGGCTTTAAAATCTGTATTGAAAATATGTGGAACTATGACAGCAAAAGAAAAAGTTTCATAAAAAACGTATGCAGTGACGCAGAATCACTAGTTGAATATCATGACGCATTAGATGATGAAAACATCACTATCTGCCTTGACATTGGTCACATAGCACTTGTAGGCGACGATCCTGCACAAGCGATAAGGACAATAGGTCGTGACAGACTTGGAACATTGCATGTTCACGACGTTGACTATTTTACAGATTCCCACACTTTACCCTATTACGGAAAATTAAACTGGGCATCAATTTCTAAAGCACTTGGCGACATTAATTACACAGGCAACATTAACTTTGAGGCTGACAATTTCTTAAAGGGTTTACCCGCAGATGAACAAGTATTCAAATCGGCAATAGGACTTATGTACTCTGTTGGTGAGCACATCGCTAAAAACACCGGATTATACAAATAGGAGTTAGTTATGAATTTCAAAAATACTTATTTAGGTATAGAATTCGGTTCTACCAGAATCAAATCAGTATTAATAGACAAAAACGCCAGAGTTTTGGCCCAAGGAAGCCACGTATGGGAAAACAAATACGTAGATGGCGTATGGACATACAGTAAAGATGCTATGATTTCCGGCATGCAGGAAAGTTATAAAGACCTTGCAATAAATGTTAAAGAAAAATATGGAGAAACATTAACTACTGTTGGTGCAATGGGAATTTCTGCTATGATGCACGGATACATTGCCCTTGATAAAAATCTGGAATTTCTTACTCCTTTCCAGACCTGGAGAAATGTATTTAACGAACCCGCTTCAGAAGAATTGTCTGCACTATTCAATTTCAAAGTTCCACAGCGATGGACTATTTCGCAATTCTATCAGGCGATACTGAACAAAAAAGAACATTTAAAAGATGTAGAACACATTTTCACATTAAGCACCTACATACATTTTCTTTTAACAGACAGTATGAGCGCAGGTCTGGGTGAGGCTTCAGGCATATTCCCAATAGATTTTAATACTCATAAATATAACGTTGAATTTCTTGAAAAATTCAACAAACTGTTGGCAGAAAAAGGATTCACAAAAAAAGCACCCGTCATTTTTCCCAAGGAATATGAAGTTGGCGAATGTGCGGGAGTATTAACGGAAAACGGGGCAAAACTATTAGACCCGTCAGGCAATCTACAGGCAGGAATTCCATTATGTCCGCCCGAAGGTGACGCTGATACGGGTATGATTGCAACCAATACAATAAAGAATAATACCGGTAATGTTTCAGCAGGAACATCTGTGTTTACAATTCTGGTACTGGATAAAATACCGAAAAATTACTACAGAGAAATTGATATACTGTCAACTCCCGACGGCAAACCTTCCGCACTTGTTCAATGTAACAACTGCACAGCGGATATTGACGCCTGGGTAAATATATTTTATCAGTTTGCAAAATCAGTTAATCCCGATATTACAATAGGAGACGTATATGAAAAATTGTTCGACTTTGCAGAGCAGGGTGATTTAGACTGTGGTGGACTTCTTTCTTACAACTACTATTCAGGTGAACTTATTACTAAAATGCAAACGGGTAAACCTTTGTTTATAAGGGACACAGACAGCGTATTTAATTTGCAAAACTTTATGAGAATGAACTTAATGTCTGCTGTTGCAACAATGAAAATGGGTATGGATATTTTAAAAGATAAAGAAAACATTATCCCAAAAAATCTTTTGGGACACGGCGGATATTTCAAAAACAGTATCGGACAAAAAATAATGGCTGCAGCACTTAACACCGACATAACAACCCTTGAAACAGCATCAGAGGGCGGTGCATGGGGTATTGCACTGTTGGCGAAATATATGATTGACAAAGATAACCGTACTTTAGAACAGTATTTAGATGAAATATTTAAAGACGCCAAAATTTCAAAATACACACCGTCAAATGATGAAATTAACGGTTTTGAAAAATTTATGGAAAGATACAAAAAAGGTCTTGAAGTAGAAAAAACTGCAGATAAAATACTATAAGAAAAGAGGCTATAAAGCCTCTTTTTTTATAATCCTGTTTCTTTAAACCCATCGGGTGTTAAAATCATAACACTGTTAAAACCGTTTGATTTTAACAATTCTACGCCGTCGTCAAAGCCGAAGTTAAGATAGTTCATATCATGACAGTCAGAGCCCAAAATAACTCCTTTGCCCATATTTTTAAGTTCTTTAACAATAAAACTTGCAGGATAAGGTGTTTTTCTGTAGCCTCTTGCCATTCCGCCTGTGTTGATTTCAAATATGTCCACCTTTTCGCCTATGGCGTGTAAAGCCTCTAAAGCATAGTTTTTATATTCTTTACTGTCCTCATTAAAAAAATTATAAAAATCTCTGTGTTTTGCGCACAGGTCATAGTGCGCAACAACGTCAATTTTTTCTTTCATACCTGTAACTGTTTCTGCGAAAAACTCATAAAACCGTTTTGCAAACAAAATACCGTTTCCACAAAAATATTTGTCTATTGCACCTTTTACTTCTTCTGGACTTCTGTCAAAAGCAACAATATCTTCTCCCATTGGAAAATAATGAAGTGCGCCAAGAACATAATCATACGGGGACAAATCAATCATTGCACAAAGTTCAAGTTCTATTCCCATATAAATATCAATAATTCCTTTGTACTTTTCTTTAAGTTTTGGAATTACATCTCTGTATATTTCATTTCCTTCCAACCTGATATTATAAACATCAGAAAAATACATAGGACTGTGCTCAGAAAAACCTATAGTGTCAAAACCTAATTCTAATGCTTTTTTAACAATTTCTTCAGGTTGATTTTTTCCGTCGCTGCATATTGTATGCGTGTGAATATTTTGTAAATACTTCATACGCTCTTCTTCCTTTTTATAACAAATAATATGGTTGCTAAAAGCGGAAACAACACCGCAACCAGCATTCCTATTTTCATCGAAATCTGCTCATGTGTAAATCCGTATTGAGCAGCGAAATTCAAAATTTTGTTGCTCTTAAGTGCCAAATCGGCAACAATACCTACAACTTCAGGACCAACTGATGCGCCAAGATCACCACCTGCGGCCATTATTGCGTACATAACAACCCCGCCATTCGGCATGTCATCTGCGGCAATTAATAACGTTCCGGGCCACAACATAGAAACCGTAAAACCAGTCATAATACAAGCAACAAGATTAATTACTCCATTATTTGTTGTTGCCATTATAAAATAAAATATGGTTGAAAACACAGAAGACCATAGCAAAACCTTTCTGATGTTTTTACCGTATTTACCATACAGACTTCTGCCTAACCCTAATGTTGCAGAAAATAGTGCAACACCCACAATATCTCCTACAACTTTTGGTATTCCTGTAACCTTTTCTAAAAAACTGGAACTCCATTGCGCCATAGTAAGTTCAGATGCACCTGCAAAAAACATACACATAAAACATACAATAAGTTGTTTGCCAAATATTGACTTTCCGCCGGAACTCTGTTCAGTTTTCAAAGCAGGAATTTCTGCTTTCATAAACATAAACGCCACAGTAATCGGAACAAGAGTAAGAATTGCAATAAGCCATTGCCAGTTACTGTATCCCACAACTGACAAAAACAATGTTGCAAAAATCACTACCCCTACCACACCCCAGGCATAAGCAGAATGAAGTTTACTCATTTCTCTTTCGGGGTATTCTGACGGAATTGATGCAATAACAGGGCTTAATAACACTTCATTAAATCCTGCAGCAATGGAAAATATTGCAGTACTTATAATCATACCGCCATATACGAAGTCTGGAAACAAAGTTGGTAAAACTGCAAAAAGCAAAAGCCCTGTTGTTGTAATTAACGGCGTGAACCTTACAACTTTGGCAATATTAAATTTGTGTGAGAAAAATGAAAATATCAAATCTATACAAAGTTGCGAACAAAAGTTAATTACAATTAAAAGTCCAAGTTGAGAAAATGAAAGACCATACAAGTTCCTGAATGTAAGAAATAATACAGGCGAAATATTGCCAACTATGGACATTGTAACACCTGATATGTAACAAGCTTTTTTTAATAAATTGTAGTTTTTCATATTATCGCCTCAGAATCATAATAAGTAAAAATTCCTCGTAGAAATCTACGAGGAATTAGTGGTGATCCGTACGAGAATCGAACTCGTGTTTCCGCCGTGAAAGGGCGGTGTCTTAACCGCTTGACCAACGGACCATAATATGGTAGCGGCAGGTGGACTTGAACCACCGACCTAACGGGTATGAACCGTTTGCTCTAGCCAACTGAGCCATGCCGCCGTATTACATCGTCACGCGACGACAACAATTATTATAGTATAAGAATATACATTTGTCAATACCTTTTTTAAAAATTTTTTAAAAATCTTTAATAATATTTTAACACAAAACAATAACTATTATACCCTCTCAGGGTTCGAGTCCTTTCTAATCAAAAAAAGAACAACCTATCCTCTGGACAGGTTGTTCTTTTTGGCGGGGGTAGAAGGACATAGCCGCTTCGCGTCGTGTCTGCTTGACGACCCAATGCTTCTCATTCGGTACCCGTCTGCGCACCACTCACCTAAAAAACAGTCCTCAGGACTGTTTTTCTTTACGGCTCGTGCCCTCTCAGGGTTCGAGTCCTTTCTAATCAAAAAAAGAACAACCTA
>JAGCLT010000042.1 GCA_017646825.1 Clostridia bacterium
AAAGACAATATGGACGCTTTAAACAGAGTTGCAGAAGCGCTGTTAGAAAAAGAAACTATTAATGCAGAGGAATTTGAAGAAATATTTACAAGAGAAGAAGTAGAAGAATAACAGGGATGTAAAAATCGGCCAGACCGTAAAAAAGCATGGATTTATTAAATCCAAATACAAGGTAAGTATAAACATAAAATAATATAAAAGGAAGGAAAATATCTAATAGGATATTTTCCTTCTTTTTTTTATGCTTTTTTACTATGAAAAAACTTCGCCACTCGACGTACCTTTGTACGCCTTCGGGTTTCCAAAAGCAAGGTAGTCCTTGCTTTTGCTCAGTTTTTTCATTCTGACACAATTTTTCCTATCCCTTGACAAAAAAGACTGAAAAAACATAGGTTTTTTCAGTCTTGAATCACTAGTTACCGCATTCGATACTTATTTCGTTAAATATCTTTAAATAATCGTCAGTAGTTGTATTTGCTTTTTTCTCACCTGAAACATCTAATATAATGTTACCGTCATGCATCATAACTGTTCTTGTGCCGTACTGAACAGCGTGACGAAGATTATGAGTAACCATTAATGTTGTGATTTTCTGTTCGCTTACAATTTTTTGTGTAAGTTCCATTACGGTATCTGAAGATTTAGGGTCAAGTGCCGCTGTGTGCTCGTCTAACAGCAACAGTTTCGGCTTTATAAGTGTTGACATTATAATTGATATTGCCTGACGCTGACCGCCCGACAATGTGCCTACAACATCGTTAAGTCTGTTTTCAAGACCCATTCCCAGTTGTTCTAAAAGTGTTCTGTACTTGTCTTTTGCTTTAATGTTAAGACCTTTTGTAAGGTTATAACTTTTAAGTTTGTTGTCAGCTAAAGACAGGTTTTCGAAAATAGTCATTGAAGAGCAAGTTCCCATTGAGGGGTTCTGGAACACCCTTGCAATTTCTTTTGCTCTTTTATAATTAGGTAATTTTGTTATGTTTTTATCGTCTAAAATTACCTCGCCATTGTCAATATCTATGTCACCCGAAATAATGTTTAAGGTAGTGGTTTTACCCGAACCGTTACTGCCTACAACACCGACAAATTCGCCTTCTTTTATTTCTAAATTAAAATCGGTGAACAAGATTTTTTCGTTAGGAGTTCCTGCACAGAAAGTTTTATCAATATTTTTTAGTCTGAGCATGTGGTTTCCTCCTTTTTGAGTATTCGGTAGCAACTAAAGTTATAACAAACAATGTTGTAATAACAAGATTCATATCGGAAGCACGAAGACCTGAACTTATTGCAAGTGAAATACAGGTTTTATATAGTATCATACCTATTACAACAGAGGTGGTAACCTTTACCCATTTTGCTCTGGCAAAAAGACTTGTGCCGATAATTACTGCCGCAAGTCCCATTACAAGAGTACCAACCCCTGAAGACACGTCAAACTGCATTACTCTTTGGCAATTAACTGCACCTGCCAATGCTACAAGTCCGTTACCTATTGCAAGACCTATAATCTTGATTTTACCGGGGTTTTCACCTAAAGTTACTACAAGACCCGCGTTGTCCCCTGCACTCTTTAACAAGAAGCCTGACTTGGTTTTTAAATACATATCAAGAAGTATTTTTGCTACAAGAGAAATAACAATAATTATTATTAATGGGAAGTACGGTCTTATACTGTCAGGAACGGTAAACAAATTAAATATTGTTTTTTCGTTCATCATAAATATATTTGGACTACCTGCAATTCTGTAGTTAATGGAATAAAGAGCAGTCATGGTAAGAATTCCCGATAACAGGTCTTTGATTTTAAGTTTTACATGGAAGAAGCCTGTAAGGCATCCTGCCAATGCCCCTGATAACGCTGCCACAACCAGACAAATCCATGGGTTTACGCCCTTTAGAATAAGTGCAGTTGAAACTGCGGCACCTAATGGAAATGTTCCGTCAACAGACAAATCGGGGAAGTCAAGTATTTTATAACTTATATAAATACCAAGAGCCATTATGGCAAATATAAAGCCCTGCTCCAATATACCAATAATTATGTTTAACATTTTTTTACCTCTTATAAGTCTTCAGGAATTGTAATACCAAGTTTTGTTGCAACTTCTTCATTTACTGTAATTCTTGCTTCTTTTATTGTTTCATAAGGGATAGTGTTGATGTCTTCACCATTTAACACACGACCTGCCATTATACCTGCAGATTTTCCAAGTTCTAAATAGTCAAGTCCTGCACAAGCGATACAACCGTTTTTAACTTGTTCTTCTTCGGAACCAAAAACGGGAATTTTAAGGGCGTTTGCTTTTTCCAAAATTACCGCCAAAGCAGAAACAACTGTGTTGTCTGTCATATTTGAAATACAGTCAACCTGAGTTAGAAGTACGTCTGCTGCCTGAGGGATTTCTGCAGCTTTACCGATACCTTTTTCAACTATTTCAAAGCCGTACTTTGGTGCTAATTTTTTATATTCTTCAATAGTACTTACTGAGTTTGCTTCGCTTGTTGTATATAAAATACCGATTTTCTTTGCCTCGGGAAGAACTTTTCTTATTAGTTTTAACTGGTCCTCAACAGGCAGTTTATCGCTTATACCTGAAATGTTTTTTGCAGGTTCTGTGTCAGAAACAGCAAGTTTTGCCGCAACAGGGTCAGATACTGCATTAAACACAACGGGAATATTTTTTTCAGAACAAGCCGTATAAGCCGCCTGAGCCGCAGGTGTTGCAATACCGCAAACTAATTTTGTGTTAGATGTTGCAAAACTTTGTGCAATCTGTGTTGATACGTTAATATCCGACTGTGCAGATTTTGTTACGATCTCAATGTTTTCTCCGTCTATGTAACCCATACTTGCAAGACCTTCAATAAAACCTTCTCTGCAGTTGTCCAAAGAGGGGTGATCTGCAAATTGAATTACGCCTACTTTTGGTGTGTTGCTGCAACCTATTAATGCTGCCATAAACACCGCTACTGTTAATACCATTGCCAATACTTTTACTACTTTTCTCATCTCATCTCAACCTTTCTTTTTATAAAAAATAAAACCCTTTGAGACAAAATGGCTCAAAGGGTACAAATATACCTATGTAAACTAATCTCCTCTAAACTCATCTCATCTCTTGTTACATTATATTAAATTTCTTCTTGGTTGTCAATAGATTTTTGCAAATTGTCAAGTTTTGCCGAAATTTTTGCAAGTTCCTCAAGTATTATTTTTGTGTCTGATTTGTGCTCGGATGGGAGAACAAGTTCTTTTGTTTCAATGTTTTTCGGAGGTACACGGCTTATGTTAAAGAAATCGGGAGTTAAATAGAAATTTACGCTGCCGTCTGTTAAATATCCGTAGCACCTGTTTGTTCTGCAGGAGGTTTCGTGTGCGGTGTAAGATATTGCATAAATCTTTGCTGAGGTAAACCGTCCTGCCATAAATTCCGTCACATTGGAAAAGTTTTTGCCGTTATCTGCAGAGCAGGCGGCGTGTATTTTTCCCTCTGATGGATTTTCCCACAGAAGATACAGATTGTCTTTTTCCATAAGCACAGGATTTGCTCCCTCGCCGAAATTCTGCACCGTATCTGAATAGTAAATTATTTTTCCGTTTAACACTCCAGTTATGTGAAGAACATTTGATTTGTCCACAAAAATATGGGGATTGGTAACTTCACCCTCTACGGGGACTGCTACAAAGTCTGACCATTCCTTTTTGCTCCATACATACGCCATATAACCGAAGTTGCCGTAAGTGTGGCTTTGGTACAGTACAAAAATATTGTTGAATTTGTCCTTGGTAACAGAAAAATCCCCGTCAATGTAGTCTAATACTTCGGGGGTTGCTCCGTCATTTCCTATTATCTGGTGTGCTATAATCTTAGAGTTTTTATATTGCAAAGAGTACAAAACATTTACCCAGTTTCCAACAAGTATCATGGCGAAGTTTTTTTTGTAATTCTCTTTTGACTTGCTTTGCATAAGGGTTTCCCTTTCCCAATTGTCTTTTGCTCTTTTCATATAAATTATGTCCCCGTTTTCATTTTGGCACACAAGATGTATCTGGTCGTTGTTATCAATTATTACGTCAAAATCCGGTTGACCGTCAGGTAACAGCACCTCGTAACTTGACGTGTGTTTTCCCGATATGCTGCTGTAGCATATTCCTTGTGAGTTGTGGCAGAAGTGCCACATTTTTCCGTAACTCGGTTTAACAAAATGCTCCATTTTTATTATCACGCCTTTCTTATTTTATTTTATGTATTCCGTTGTTAATTATGAAATTTTGTGATAAAATAGATGTAAGGAGATGATTGATATGACAGAAAAGACAATCAAAAGCGAAAATATTTTTAATGGAAAAGTTATAAATTTAAATATTGAAACGGTTGAACTTCCAAACGGCAATCAGTCAACAAGAGAGATTGTAAGCCACAGCGGAGGAGTAGGAATTCTTGCCGTTGACGATGACAAAAATGCCTATATGGTAACTCAGTTTCGAAGTCCTTATAAAAAACTTGTGCTGGAAGTTCCTGCAGGAAAATTAAACAAAGGTGAAAGTCACCTTGACTGCGGAATAAGGGAATTAAGAGAAGAAACAGGACTTGAAGCGGACAATATGCAGTATATGGGATACATTTTGCCAAGCCCCGGATACACAAACGAGATTATTCATATGTATCTTGCAACGGGATTAAAACAAAAAGAGCAGTGCCTTGACGAAGACGAATTTCTTACAGTTTCAAAAATTTCTCTGGATAAATTAAAGGAAATGTGTTTGAACAATGAAATTACTGACGCCAAAACAGTTGCTCTTGTTTTAAAATCTTATTTGATTTTATAATTATTTTTCTTTTGGTTTAAAAATTAAAGCGTATAAATATCCAAACAATACGGCGGCGGTTATTCCTGCCGCCGTAGCTGTTACTCCGCCTGTAAAAATACCTAAAAAACCTTGCTTCATTACCGCTTCTTTTACGCCGTTACAAAGGGAATACCCGAAGCCCATAATGGGCACTGTTGCACCTGCACCTGCGTACTCAACAATAGGTGTATATATTCCGAATGCAGTTAAAAACACCCCAAGGCATACATACAAAACAAGTATTCTTGCAGGGGTAAGGGTTGTTTTGTCAATTAACACCTGGGCTATTGCACATAAAAGTCCTCCTACCCAAAAAGCATTAAAATATGTCATTTTGTTACCTCCTTGTTGCTTATTACTACTGCGTGAGCAATTGACGGAATTGATTCGCCCTGTTGTGTGGACAGAGGGCTCATTAAAGCACCTGTTCCTACAAACAGTATCTCGTTAAGTTCACCTTTTTTTAATTTTTTTAAAAGGGATGCACAAAGGACTAAAGCGCTGCACCCACATCCGCTGCCACCTGCGTGTGTGTCCTGACTTTTTTCAAAAATCATACGTCCGCAGTCGTTGTAGTTGGAAATGTCGTAGCCATCTTTTTCCATATAATCACAAACTATTTCGTAGCCAAGTTCTCCCAGGTCGCCAGTTACAATCAGGTCGTAATCCTGTGGTTTTTTATTTGTGTCTTTAAAATGAGTTTTTAGTGTGTCAAAGGCGGCAGGAGCCATAGCGGCACCCATATTTGCAGGGTCTTTTATTCCTTTGTCTATTATTTTACCTGTGGTTATCTGTGTTACTTTCGGACCATTTCCGTCATCTGATAAAACCACCATTCCGCTTCCTGTTACTGTTCTTTGTGCAGTAGGTGGGCGTTGTCCCCCATACGCAAGAGGCATACGGAATTGTTTTTCGGAACTGCAAAAGTGACTGCTTGTTCCGCAAAGAGTGTATTTCGCAAATCCGCCGTCTATTATCATTGCACCTAAAGACATAGAAAGCGCCATAGTTGAACAGGCACCGAACAGACCGTAAAATGGTACTTGCAATTCCCTCATACCGTAACCTGTACCTGTGCACTGGTTAAGTAGGTCTCCTGAAAACGCCATATCTATGTCGGTTAATGAAAGTCCTGCTTTTTGTACGGCACATTTTGCCGCCTCACGCTGCATTTTGCTTTCTGCTTTCTCCCATGTTTTTTCACCGAAATATCCGTCGTCCATTAAAATATCAAAACTGCCTTTTAGTTTGCCCTGTTGCTCTTTTGTTCCTGCAACAGTTGCACTGCTTATTATTTTCACGCTGTTTGAAATGTTTACAGTCTGTGCCCCTATTTTGTTTTTACATTTCAAATTAATCACCTCTTAGGTATTATTTTTCAAAAAAACATAAATAATACACTATGAGGTGATTATATGAATATATTTGAAAATGCTGAAATGCAAAAGTACTTTGAAACTTTACCTGCATTTATTCAGGAAAACATTGTTCATTCAGGAGTAAAACCCAATAATCTGGAACAACTTAAAAGTTGTGCCGAAAAATTCCAAAAAACCGAGTGAAACACTCGGTTTTTTTAAAAGATTTTTTACAATTGCCTACTTGAATATTATTGTGATTGGTGATACAATTAGTATGCAGTCATAGTTTATAAAGGAGGCGATATTATGATGTGCACCAATTGCGGTAAAAACCCTGCGGTGGTTTTTTTGACCAAAGTTGAGAACGGAGTTACAAAAAACGAAGGTCTTTGTATGACTTGTGCTAAAAAATTAGGAATCAGTTCTATAAATAATATAATGGATAAAATGGGAATGACAGAAGAAGAGTTTGACGAAATGAACAGAGGTATGATGGAATCTATGGGCAACATTGAGTCAATTGACGATATTACACCCGAGATGCTTCAGAATGTAATGCCTATGATGCAAAATGCCTTTGGCGGTACAGATGAAGAAACAGAAGAACCTCAAAAAACAACAAAGACCAAAGTTAACGAAAAACCAAAGAAAAAGAGTATAATTGAACAGTATGCCGTAAATCTTACAGAAAAGGCTCACAACAACCAGATAGACAGAGTTATTGGCAGAAGCGTTGAAATCGAAAGAGTAACACAGATTTTAAACAGAAGAACTAAAAACAATCCCGTGTTAATCGGTGAGCCAGGCGTTGGTAAAACCGCTATTGCAGAAGGACTTGCAGTAAGAATTGCAAACAAAGACGTTCCAAACAAACTGCTTAAAAAAGAAATATATCTTCTTGATTTGGCAGGGGTTGTTGCAGGAACACAGTTTCGAGGTCAGTTTGAGTCTCGTATTAAAGGAATAATTGACGAGGCTAAAAAACGAGGCAACATTATTTTTGTTATAGATGAACTTCACAACATTGTGGCTGCAGGTGATGCGGAGGGTGCTATGGGTGCGGCAAACATTTTAAAACCTGCCCTTGCAAAAGGTGAAATTCAGGTTATAGGTGCAACTACTTTAGAGGAGTACAGAAAACACATTGAAAAGGATTCTGCTTTAGAACGCCGTTTCCAGCCCGTTATAGTTGAAGAGCCCTCAATGGAAGATACAATCGAAATAATAAAGGGTATCAAGGACTATTACGAAAAGCATCACAAAGTAAAAATTACAGATGAAGTTATAAGAACTGCAACGGTCCTTGCAAGCAGATATATTAACGACAGATTTTTGCCTGACAAGGCAATAGATGTAATTGACGAGGCAGGTTCAAGAGTTAACCTTAACAACAAAAAATTAGTTACTCTTGAAAATAAAAAAATGGAACTTGAAAAAATTCAGGCAGAAAAAGAGACTGCAGCACAGGCAGATTCTATTGAAGAATACCAAAAAGCCGCAGACCTTAAAATCCGTGAATGCAGACTTATGGAAGAAATTTCTGCTCTTGAAAAAGAATGCGACAATATTTATATTACAACAGACGATGTGGCACAGGTAATTGAAATGTGGACTAAAATTCCTGTCCATAAGATTAGTCAGTTTGAGTCCAACAGACTTATGAATCTTGAAAATAATCTTGCGCAGAGAATTATAGGTCAGAAAAATGCAGTTAGCGCTGTTTCCCGTGCTATAAGAGTAAACAGAGCAGGTATTGCCAACAAAAAACGTCCTGTTTCATTTATGTTTGTAGGACCTACAGGTGTTGGTAAAACAGAACTTGTAAAACAACTTGCAAAAGAATTGTTTGACGATGAAAAAGCGTTAATACGTCTTGATATGAGTGAGTATATGGAAAAGCACACAGTTGCAAAAATCATTGGCTCACCCCCGGGATATGTGGGTTACGACGATGCAGGTCAGTTGACTGAAAAAGTAAGACGTCACCCATATAGCATCATTTTGCTTGATGAAATAGAAAAAGCACATCCCGATATCTTTAATGTGCTTTTGCAGATTTTTGATGACGGAAGAATTACTGACAGTCACGGAAAAACTGTAAGTTTTGAAAACTGCGTAATTATTATGACCTCAAATGCAGGAAGCGATATGAATATTAAATCTTTAGGTTTTAATGCAACCAACAAACAGGCAATAAAGAATAATGTTGACACTGCGTTAAAGCAGATTTTCAGACCTGAATTTTTAAACAGAATTGACGAAGTGGTAATTTTTGACCAACTTACAAGGGAAGAATTGTTTGACATCTGTTCACTTATGCTTTCTGATCTGGCAGAAATATTAAAAGAAAAAGGAATAACATTAACCTTTACAGACGGTATTAAAAACCACATTATTGATGCGGGTTACGACGAAAAATTCGGCGCAAGACCTATGAGAAGAGTTATTCACAGAGAACTTGAAACACGCCTTGCAGAAATGATAATTACTGACGAAATAAAAGAGGGAGACACCGTAAATATTGATTTTTGTAACGACAATGTGGTATTTGTAAAGAATTAAAAATACGGCTCAAACGAGCCGTATTTTTGTTTTTGACAACATAAAAAATATGTGGTAAAATGTAAGTAAACATTGTTTTTAAGGAAGTAAAAAGATGAGTGAGTTTTCAATCCCTGTGGATTTTTTAGACAACTGCATATTTAAGGCAAAGCCCGAATACTCAATGGTTTATCTTTATGTTTACAGGTACTTGTCAAACAATTTAAAAGTTCCTGACAACAAAAAGATTGCGGAAGATTTAAGAATTTTTGAAGAGGACGTTTTGGCTGCTTTTAATTACTGGTCAGGCAAGGGATACCCCATTAACGGACCCGTTGCACCTGCCTTTGACAAAAGCAGTTACAAACCTGCAGAAATATCGCGAGACGGAGAATTTTCCTTTGTTTGCGATAGCGTTGAAAAAAGTCTTGGGAAAATTTTGTCCACTTCGGACCGCCAGACATTGTTCTGGATTTATGATTACCTTGGTTTTTCGTCAACTATAATTATTATGATGGTTAACTATGCTATGGCAGAAAATAAGGGTAAAATGAGGTACATAGAAAAACTTGCCATATCGTGGGCGGAAAAAGGCCTTTATACTGTAGAGGCGGCAGAGAAACATTTAAGTGACGTTGCAATTTACCGCAGTTACGAGCGAAGAATTAAAAACAAACTTGGAGTTACGGGACGAGAGTTTACACCCTCCGAGAAACAGATAATCAGACAGTGGGAGACAGAAGTTAAACCAACCGAAAAGCAACTTGTGGAAGCCCTTGAAATCTGTGTTGCCCGTACGGGAAAGGTGTCTTTAAAATACATTAACGGAATACTGACTAAGTGGAAAGAAGAACCCGAGAGTAAAAAAGCTCAAAAAGGGAAGTTCGCAAACTTTAAAAACAGAACAGATATAGATTATGACAAAATCGAAATAGAAGCCATGAAAAAAAGAATAAACAGGAGTTAGGAATATGGAAATTTCTTTGGAATATGAAAAAATCAGAGAACAAAACCGACAAAAACACGCAGAACTTGTAGAAAAGGTATATACAAAAGTTCCAAGAATTAAGGAGATTGATGCTATTTGTGCTGACGTGTGCAAGGAATATTTAGGCCTTGTTTCAGGTGGTAAGATGGCACCTGAAGCTGCAGTTTCAAAAATGCAAAAAGAAATAGATGTCCTTACTAAAGAAAAACAGGCACTTCTTAAAAAGATAGGGCTTACAATTAAGGACCTTGATACCATCTACACTTGTGAAAAATGCAAAGACAAAGGTCATGTAAACGGAAAATGGTGTGAGTGCTATTACCGTATGCAAAGCAAACAACTTCTTAATAATTCCAACATCAACATAAAAGCGTCAAATACTTTTGACAAGTTTGATTTGTCTTTGTACAGCGACAAAGAGGATAAAAAGTTTGGTTTTTCTCCTCGCGACAATGCAAGTTCCGTTAAAGAGATTGCAATGTATTTTGCAGAAGAAAAGGAAGATGCTCCTGAGAATTTGTACCTTTACGGTGCAACAGGTCTTGGTAAAACATTTACTGCGGACTGTATTGCACACAGTTACATAGAAAAACAAAAGTCCGTATTCTATATGTCTGCACCCAAACTGTTTTCTGCATTTGAAGACTACAAGTTTGGAAAAGGCGATACGGAGCAGGCAGAAAAGATAGTGTCTTCAGTTGAAAACTGCGAACTTTTAATTATTGATGATTTGGGAACAGAATTCCACGGCCCTTTTGTTGACAGTTGCCTTTTTGAAATTATTAACGGAAGAATGGTTTCCCAGAAGAAAACTATTATCAGTTCAAATTTGTCACCTAAAGAACTTTCGCAGATTTATTCCGATAGAATTGCATCGAGAATTTTAGGCGGTTTTGAGCAACTACTCTTTATAGGTGAAGATATAAGGATTAAAAAATACAGATAAGCCAAGGGGTTATAAGTTTGTTATACATAGGAAACATATTAGGCGCAATTGCAATTTTGCTTTTTGTATGCAGTTTTCAGTTGAAAACCAGAAAAGAAATTATTGTTTTAAGCACAATATCAAGGTTGTTTTATGTGCTTCAGTATATATGCCTTAGAGCATATACGGGAGCAATAACGGATTTTATAGCGGGAATAATTTCTGTATTTGTAGTAAAACCTGATAAAAACTACAAAAAGGTTATTGTGCTATTTCTTTATATAGTTATTGTTATATCAAGTATAATGCTTTATAAAAATTTTTTCAGTATTTTTTCATTTTTTGCGGTAACATTGGAAATAATAGCAATAATGTTTAAAAAAGAAAAGACGGTCCGTATGATTTCGCTACTTGCACAGCCCTGCTGGTTAATATATAACTGTTATTATATGGCGTGGTTTTCCGCTTTGGGCAATATTATTTCCATATTTTCAATTGTGTTTGCATTATACAGATATGATTTTAAAAAAATACAAAAAAACACTTGCAATTAGTTTGAAACTGTGTTATAATTTATTGCGTTAATGTGGAATAGTCCTCTGTACCGCATAGTTGCGGACACGAATGTTCTTATGAAAGGAAGATAAAATATGAATTTACTTGACACAATCGGTCAGGAACAAATCAGAACAGATTTGCCTGCTCTTGCTATTGGTGATACAGTTCGTGTATACATCAAAGTTAAAGAGGGAACAAGAGAAAGAATCCAAATGTTTGAAGGTACTGTTATCCGTAAAAAGGGTGGCGGAATTGCTGAAACTTTCACAGTTCGTAGAGTTTCATACGGCGTAGGTGTTGAAAAGATTTTCTTAGTAAACTCACCTTACATTGACCGTATCGAAGTTGTTAGACACGGTAAAGTTCGTCGTGCTAAACTATACTATCTACGTGACAGAGTAGGTAAAGCAGCAAAAGTTAAAGAAAGACTATAATTTGGAATTACGTCAGGACGTGGCTTCCCGACAAATGCCGTGAGGCTTGTTTGTGGGGAGTTACGTCCTTTTGCGTTTATATGGAGGTATAACTATGGAAGAAAACTTTAATAATTCTGAATTTGATGCTTATACAGAGGTGCCTGAACCTGAAAAACCCTCTTTTAACTGGAAAAAAGAGGCTGTTGAGTGGATACAGGCGATTGTTTTTGCTGTAATCATTGCAGTGATTTTAAAAACCTTTGTTTTTACACTTGTTCTTGTTGAAGGTGCTTCAATGGAAAATACTCTGCACACAGGGGACAGACTTTTTGTTACAAGACTTATGTATGAGCCAAAGCAGGGTGATATTGTTGTGTTCACCCCTGAGCGTGACACAAGCAAACCTTATATTAAAAGAGTAATTGCTGTTGGCGGTCAGACTGTTGACATTACTGACGACGGTCACGTTGTTGTTGACGGCGAAATTTTAGACGAGGTGTATTTGTCCGAATACACAGGCGGCAACAATAAAAATATTACCACAACTATGGTCAGCAATCCCGTAAAATTCCCCATAAAAGTTCCTGAGGGACACTTCTTTGCAATGGGTGACAACAGAATAAGAAGTCACGACTGCCGTTCAATTGAAGTAGGGGATTTTGACAACGACTTCGGTTGTGTAGGAAATGAAAGAGCCATAGGTAAAGCCCAGTTCAGATTGTGGCCTTTAAGTAAATTCGGCTCACTGTATTAAGAAACGGAGACAATTTATGAATATACAATGGTTCCCGGGGCATATGGCAAAAACCCGGCGTCTTATAACCGACAATTTAAAACTTGTTGACGTTGTAGTGGAATTGCTTGATGCAAGAATTCCCCTGTCCTCTGCCAACCCTATTTTACCTGAACTCTTAGGCAATAAGCCAAAAGTTATAGCACTTAACAAAAGCGATATGGCAGACAGTGATGTTACTGCAAACTGGATACAGTATTTTAAAAGCATTGGTATTGAGGCGGTAGCGGTAAGCAGTATTTCGGGCAAGGGCATTGATGCACTTAAAAACTCCATAAATACTGTTTTAAAAGACAAAATAAAAATGCGTGAAGAAAAGGGAATGAAAAATGTACCTGCAAGAATAATGGTTGTAGGTATTCCCAATGTTGGTAAGTCCTCGTTCATTAATAAACTGTCAGGGAGAGCAGGAGCAAAAACAGGTGACAGACCTGGTGTTACTACTGCAAAACAATGGATAAGAATTGCCGGGGGTTACGAACTATTAGACACTCCCGGAATACTGTGGCCTAAATTTGATGACGAGATAACTGGTCAGCATCTGGCTTTTACAGGTGCTGTAAAAGACGATATTTACGACACGGAAGAAGCCGCAAGTCTTCTTTGTGGATACCTTGCTGAAAAACATTCTGTAAAATTAAAAGAAATATATAAACTTGACGACATTGACGGACTTTCCGGATACGAAATATTAGAATGTATCGGAAGAAAAAGAGGGTGCATTATTTCGGGCGGTAACGTGGACACCGAAAGAGCATCAAAAATTCTTCTTAACGAATTCCGCGGATGCAAACTTGGAAACATAAGTCTGGAGGAGCCTTATGAACAGTGAAGATTTTAACAGAGTAATGTCTATGTGGGAAATTGAAAATTCACTTTTCGAACAGGGATACGAGTTTGTCGCAGGAGTAGATGAAGCAGGGAGAGGCCCTTTGGCAGGACCCGTCTGCGTTGCATCTGTTATACTCCCCAAAAACTCTTACTTTGAAAAATTAAACGATTCCAAAAAGTTGACAGAAAAGCAAAAGGACAGACTTTACGATGAGATAAAAGAAAAGGCGATTGCGTATAATATTGTCCTTGTGTCAAACGAAGAAATAGACGAACTGAATATTTTAGGTGCAACACATTACGGAATGTGCAAAGCAGTAGAGGGGCTTAGTGTCAAGGCGGATTATGTGCTGATTGACGGCAACAGTATAAAAGGTATGGAAACTCCCCACAGTTGTATTGTAAAAGGGGACAGTAAAAGCATTTCTATTGCCGCGGCATCAGTCCTTGCCAAAGTTACCCGTGACAGATATATGGATATTTTAGACCAGAAGTACCCTATGTATATGTTTAAAAAGCACAAGGGCTATCCTACTGCACTTCATTATCAGTTGCTTAAAGAACACGGTGCATCACCTGTGCACAGAAAATCCTTTAATTTGAAATTAGATGATTGATATGGAAAAATACAACAAAAAAGTGGGCGGCGAGGGAGAAAAAGCCGCAGTAAAACACTTGAAAAAACAAGGCTACAAAATTATAAAGACCAATTTTCTGGTACGTGGCGGAGAGATAGATATTATTGCCGAGAAAGACGGCTACACTGTTTTCGTTGAGGTGAAAACCAGAACAAGTGAGCAGTACGGCAACCCTGTAGAAGCGGTTGGTGATATTAAACAAAGACGTCTTTTACACGCAGCACAAGTCTATATGATGAATAATGAAGTTACTGATGTCCGCTTTGATGTTATCGGTGTCAGTTGTGAGGTTTGCGGTAATAAAATCAAGATTTGCGAAATACAACATATTATAAATGCTTTTTAGG
>JAGCLT010000043.1 GCA_017646825.1 Clostridia bacterium
AACCTCGATTTTCAAAGGTTAATTTTTGCCTCTGCCACGTTAAAATTTAACTGCTCTTACTATACTTCCGCAAATAGCACAAACGGTGTCCTTGTCTAAAAGCACGATTTTGCGGATATCATTTTCCAGTTTTACAAAGCCCTTGCTTTCTCCTTTCCAGTTAGCAACAGTAACATAATGTCCGTCTGTTACCGCAACGGTTTTTTCGTTGGCGTCCATCGCGATTATTTCATTATTCGAAACGTATTCACCGCATTTTTTGCCGTGATTGTTATACATTTCAATTATGTTGTTGTTACTTGCACCTGCAAACTTCATTACGGTTGCACCGTTTTCGCAAAGTTTGTAACTTTCTAAAATTTTATCGTCATATCTGTAATTCCACTTATCTTTTCCTGCTCTGTCTATGGCATAAACTCCGTTGTCCGTAACAGTAACCGCTATGTTGTTTTTAGCAAAGTCAACAGACATAGGTAAGGTGTTTTCCAAAGTACTGTCCATTATTATTTCTGCCTTGTCAAGGTTTATCATTACCAGTCTGCAACCGGTAGTTTTGCCCGTGGTTACCACCGATGCTACCGCAAGGCGTTTGCAGTCTGAAGAAATATCCATATCCACTATATAACTGTTACCCATCTGCCACTTGTAAACGTCAAGACCGGAATTGTCATAAACTACAAGTTTTCCTTTGTAGCCTGTTTCCAGAGTTGCAACTGCAGTATAGCCTACCGCATTGGTTTTTGCAGTAATTATTGGCAAATCCGTTTCAATAGTATATTCCTTTTTGTTTCCCCGAAATACTGTTAAATCTGTTCCTCCCTGGTCATACAGAAGTTTATAATTTTTATCCTGTCTGTAAACGGGATTGGCAAAGGGATTCTCAATTTTAGTCTGTTCCCCTGACAAGGACACCTGTGTTATACCCTCCTGATTAACTACCAGCAACTGGCCGTTTGATGAGAAATAGTGGTTTTGCTGTCCGGGAATAATTTCGTAGATTTTATCAGTTACCTGTTGTTTTCCGCCAAAAGCAAATATCAAAGCAACTATTACTGCTGCTACTGCTATTAATACTGTTAACATTGTCTTTTTATTCATAAAAAATCTCCTTTAAGTACAACCCTTCCGGGGGTGCTGTTATTCCCGCCTTTGTTCTGTCAAGGCTTTCTATTATATGGGGAATATCATTTGCATCTATTTTTCCGCAACCAACGTACAAAAGTGTTCCGCTTATTATACGGACCATATTGTAAAGGTAGGCATTTGCATTGATTTCAAAATAAAGTATACCGTCTGCCTCGTAAACTTCCAGGGAATTAACTGTCCTTACAGTAGTTTTCTGGCTTCCTCCCGTTGCCATAAAAGCCGAGAAATCGTGAGTGCCCAAAAAATACTGTGCCGCTTTTTTTATGTTATCAACATTAATTTTATGGGGAAAATGATATGCGTGATTATTCAAAAAAGGACTTAATACTCTGTTATAAACAGTTTTATATACATAGGTTTTAGACTTTGCACTGTAACGTGCATTAAAATCGTCGGGTGCATTTTCGAAACTGTAAAATCTTATATCGGGTGGCAAAAAGGTATTTACTGCCAGAGGAAGATTTGAAAGAGGGACAGAAGTGTTGCTGTCAAAACTTATGCAGTAGTTTATGGCGTGAACACCTGCATCTGTACGGCTACAGCCAACAACAGATATATCCTCTCCCGTTATTTTACTTAGTGCCTCTTGCACTTTTTGCTGCACAGTTACTCCATTGTTCTGTATTTGCCAACCGTGATAAGCAGTGCCGTCAAAAGCCAGATTTCCTTTAATTCTCATTATATTACCGTCCTCAGGGTGACAGAAGCTATCCGAACCTCGATTTTCAAAGGTTAATTTTGGCCTCTGCCGCGTTAAAATACTCGGTAATCCGTCAGGATTACCTGCGTTTTTGCCTTGCATAGTCTTAAAATTTCCTCTTTGAAAATTCTTCGACCTAAAACCGATGGAATTTTGAGGAGATTTTGGTGCGGAAGATGCAGCAAGGCCGACGCCTTGCAAAGATGACAAGCCGAAATACACCGAAATTACGCGGTTTTTGGCGTGGTTAGGATAACTTCTGTCACCCTAATATATTTAACACTACAACCGCAATTATAAATACCAGTGTTATAAGTGACGCCCACAGGTCTGTTATTGTAAGTTTCAACTGATGAAGACGTGTTCTGTTTTTACCGCCCTGATAGCAACGGCACTCCATAGCAGTTGCCAGTTCGTCGGCACGTCTGAAAGCACTGATAAAAAGCGGTACCAAAAGGGGGACTAAGGATTTCACCCTTTTCACAAGATTTCCTGTTTCAAAGTCCGCACCTCTTGCCGACTGGGCTTTCATAATTTTGTCCGTTTCTTCAATAAGAGTAGGAATAAACCTTAAAGCAATAGTCATCATCATTGCCAGTTCGTGGGCAGGTACGCCAATTCTGGCAAATGGCGAAAGCAAACTCTCTATTCCGTCTGTTAAAGTAATAGGGGGTGTGGTATAAGTAAGCATAGAAGTACCCATCATCAAAAGCACAATTCTTAAAATCATAAATATCGAATAGTTTATACCCTGTTTTGTGATTTTTATAACTCCCCACTGCCACAATACCTCTCCGTTTGTCATAAAGAGGTTTAAAACAGCAGTAAACACAATAAATATCATAATGGGTTTAATACCCTTTAATATATATTTAAATGGTATTTTGCTTGATTTGATTGCCAGAAATAACAGCACAATTATTGCACCGTAACCCCAGTAATTGTTTACGGCAAATATCAGCACAAGATAAACAAGGGTTAAAAGTATCTTTACTCTTGCATCTATTTTATATAAAAAACTGTTGCCGGGAAAATACTGTCCCAATGTAATATCTCTAATCATTTAGTCAAAACTCCTTAACACCGCTTCTTTTGCATCCTCAACTGTGCACACATACTGTCCACAGGTTTCATAAATAAGTTTTGTTACCTGTGGTGCTGACAAGCCTATTTTTTCAAGTTCGTCATATCTCGAGTACACCTCCATAGGTGTTCCGTGCATAGCAATTTTGCCCTCGTTTAATACATAAAGGAGGTCAACGGTATTTGCAATATCTTCCATACCGTGAGATACAATAATTATTGTAATCCCCTTTTCTTTGTGCATCTTTTTTATAAGAGCAAGTATGTCACGTCTGCCCTTGGGGTCAAGCCCTGCAGTAGGCTCGTCTAAGATAAGAACGTCAGGCTCCATAGCAAGTACCCCTGCTATTGCAACTCTTCGTTTTTGTCCCCCTGACAAATCAAAAGGAGACTTTTCGTACTTTTTCTCAGAAATGCCTACGCTTTCAGCCGCCTCAATAACACGTCTTTCTATTTCCTCTTTTGGAAGTCCCAAGTTTTTAGGTCCGAAAGCAATATCTTCTTTTACTGTTTCTTCAAACAACTGGTGCTCGGGGTACTGGAAAACCACTCCGACTTTTGAGCGTATCTCTTTCATACTGGTCTTTTTGTCTGCTATGTCAGTTCCATCAACCTTAACAGTTCCCTTTGACGGTTTTAAAAGACCGTTAAAATGCTGAACAAGCGTCGATTTTCCGCTTCCCGTATGACCTATAATTCCTATTATCTTCCCTTTTGGGATATACATTGTAATATCCTGTAATGCTTTTTTCTCGTAAGGTCCGCCCACAGAATAATCGTGGCTCATATTATCCACTTCTATTGCAGGGGTTTCCTCAGAATGAGTGTGAACAGGGATTTTATTTTCCGCACCTTTGTTCACAAGTCCTTTAAGCACCGCTTCTGCCTCATCTATTGTTAAAACATTAGAGGGAACATTTAACCCCGCCTGTTTTAGTGAAAACATAAGTTCCGTAACTTGCGGAACGTCAAGTCCCAGTTCCTTTATTCTTTCCACCTGTGCAAAAACGTCTTTTGGAGTACCGTCCATTTCTATATGTCCGTTATCCATTACTATTACTCTGTCGGCAAGTACCGCCTCGTCCATATTGTGGGTTATTAAAACTACCGTCATACCCTGCTCTTTATTTAGTTTTTTAAGGGTTGACAAAACTTCTCGTCTGCCTACAGGGTCAAGCATTGCAGTCGGCTCGTCTAAAACAATGTACTTAGGTCTCATTGCAAGAACACCTGCAATTGCTATTCTTTGTTTTTGTCCTCCTGACAAAAGGTGAGGTGCTTCTTTGTAAAACTTACTCATTCCAACAGCTTTTAAGGACTGGTCAACACGCTCTCTTATCTCTTTTGGAGGTACGCCTATATTTTCAGGAGCAAAGGCTACATCGTCCTCTACAATAGTTGCAACAATCTGGTTGTCAGGGTTCTGGAACACCATACCTACTGTCTGCCTTATTTTTATAAGGAGATTCTCGTCTTTTGTGTCCATATCTTCTACGTAAACTGCTCCCCCTAAAGGCAGAAGTATTGCGTTTGTATGCTTTGCAAGGGTTGATTTACCGCTTCCGTTATGCCCCAAAACTGCAGTAAATGAGCCTTTTTCGATATTTACACTTACATTATCTATTACGTTGTCTAAACTTTCAGCATATCTGAAAACAAGGTTGTCAATTTTTATCATTTATTTCATCTCCCGCAAAATCTTGCAGAACAACCGCAGGGCAGCACTATACCGCTGTCCTTTGTGGGTATTCCTATTTCGTCTGATGTAAATTCTCCGTCAAATTTTTCACCAAGTATAAGTCTTAACACGTTTTCCATAGTATATCCGCTTAAACCTGTAGTGTAAGAATTAAGAAGAAAGAACAATGGTCTGTCACTTAAAACCTGACTGCACAAGGTAACTAAGTTATAAAGTTCCGTTTCTATTTTCCACACTTCTCCGCCGGGACCTCTGCCGTATGAGGGAGGGTCCATTATTATTGCATCGTATCTGTTTCCTCTGCGGATTTCTCTGTTTACAAATTTTACGCAGTCGTCAACTATATATCTTATGGGGTGCTCCTTTAACCCTGACAGTTCGGCATTTTCCTTTGCATGTGCCACCATACCTTTTGAGGCATCAACGTGGCACACTTTTGCCCCTGCTTTTGCACAGGCAACAGTTGCTCCCCCTGTATATGCAAACAAGTTAAGCACATTAATTTCTCGGTTACTTTCTTTTATAAGTTTTGAAAACCATTCCCAGTTGGTTAACTGTTCGGGGAACAGACCCATGTGCTTAAAGTTCATAGGCTTTATTTTAAACTGTAGTCCGTCCTGTTTTATAGTCCAGCTTTCAGGGAGTTTTTTGTAAAATTCCCATTGTCCCCCTCCGCTGTTGCTTCTTATATACCTTGCATCGGCTTTTTTCCACAAGGGATTAGTTCTTTTAGAGTTCCATACTGCCTGAGGGTCGGGACGTATTACTGTTACGTCTCCCCATCTTTCCAGCCTTTCGCCCCCTGAACTGTCTATTAAACTGTACTGTTTCCAATTATCGCTTTTCCACATATTACAACAATTCCTTTATAACTTTTTGCATTGCAACTCCAAGACGTGGGTCGCTTTTTTCCTTTATGGTTTCCTCTATTGCTTTTGACACGAAATCCACCGCAAGACCAACAGCGTCTTTTATATCCTGCCCTCTGGCTATCGCCCCAAGGGTTACAGAGGCAAAAATATCCCCTGTTCCGTGAAATGAGCCGTCATAATAACAGCATTTTATTTTATAAAACTCACCTGTGCTTTTACTGTAACAGCAAACGTACATTTCTCCATCAACTTTGCAACTGGTAATTATTGCAGTATCGGGACCAATGTCGCACAGTCTTACAAGCCATTTTTCTATAGTTTCAAAATTGGACGGTATGTCTTTTTCGCCCAAAAGAAACATTGCTTCTGTAATGTTTGGTGTTATTATATCTGCATTTGACACAAGGTTTTTCATACTTTCCACCATTTCAGAAGTCATAGTGGGGTACAGATGTCCGTCATCACCAAACACAGGGTCAACCATAAGTTTACAGCCAAACATATTTCTTGCTTCAATTATGGTTTGTGCCTGACTTGGACTTCCCAGAAAACCACTGTATATGTAATCAAATTCCATATTAAGTTGTTGCCAGTGTTTTATTGTGTCATTAATATACTTTGTTAAGTCTTTAAAGGTATAGCCTTCAAAGACCCCTGTAACTGTTGACAATGCAGCAGTTTGCAAAGGACACACATAAGAGCCCATCGCCGTCAGCACAGGTATAACCGCGCCTAAAGATGCGGTACCTATTCCTGACAAGTCGTGAACTGCGATTATTTTTTTCATAGGTTTACTGCTCCGTTTCCCAATCAGAATTTTTATGTCTTACCAGTGCAACAATTGAAGAAATTATATTTATTGTATCGCTTATAATTCCGCCCAGTGAGAAATTAACAATGTTATGTATTATCCACACAGGGGACAGGTATAATATCTGTGCGTACCTGATTTTTCTGCCGTTTCCGCCCCACATACAATAAGTCATACCCAAAAGGGCAAAATAGGGAAGTGCAGAAATAAATATTCCAAACAAATCGCCCTTTAATGTATAAACAGAAAAACCCATACAAAGAGTATATAGTGCAACCACAAAATACGGTTTCCATATTTTATCTCTCTTTAAAAACAACAGTGCTCTTATAAAGTTAACGATGTTAAAAAGGGCACCGCCTACTGCACCAATCAATGTAAAATTAACAACGAAAAACAAACTGCCAACGCCCTGCATAACAAACAGCGTTTTGTTGTTTTTAAACTGAAAGGACAAAAGCATAACAATAAGACCTGCTATGCCAAAACCCTGTGCAATTATATCTTTAGCATCCATATTTTACACCCTTATTGTTACGCCGTCTTCTCCGTATGTAATTCTGTCTCCTGCTGATGTAATCTGTTCAATATATTCGAAATATTCTTCTTTTGATTTAAACATTGGCTTAAATTCTTTTATTATCTTTTTCGCTCTTACAGCACCGTCTTTTAAAAGCAGATTAAGCATTACCACCTGCAGTTTTGCTGATTTTACACATGCACGTTCAGGGTCTGCAATACAATAGTCATCACCGTGTGATCTTCCTGTTCTTCCTCCCGAATAAGGATGAATACTTGGGAAAAGACAAGTCATTTCGCCCATATCGGTACTTCCTGAGCCAACCCTTTCATATATTTCAAAATGTTCCTCAGGAATAATCAAATCTGCCGCCTCTTTTGTAAGTTCTATCAAGTCTTTGTTGTTTACCAGAGGTGCATATCCCGGAGTATCCTCTATTTCAACATTTCCGCCCACAGCCAAAGCACCGCTAACAAGTGCTCTGTTTAATTTTTTGTTTGCTTCAAGCATTGCATCGAAGGTCTTGCCTCTTACAAAACTTTCCGCAACAACTTTTTCAGGAATGGCGTTAACCGCTTCGCCACCGTGGGTAATAATGGGGTGGAATCTTATAATATCAGCTTCTTTAAATGTTTCTCTTATAGCATTTGCCGCAGACAAACCCTGTGTAGCAGCATAAACTGCATTAATTCCGTCCCAGGGAGCACCTCCCGCGTGAGACGACAAGCCTTTATATGTTATCTTTTTTGCAATACAGCCAACGCTTCCGAGACTTGTGCCAAAATCAGCCGATGTATGTACCATAAATACGATATCCGCTCCGTCAAGGTATCCTCTGCTTAAAAATTCCGCTTTGCCGCCAAGATATTTAATAATTCCCTGTTCTTTAAGTTTCATTCTGTACCCTATTTCAATCAGTTCTTCTGCAGGAACAACGCAAAGTTTAACTCTTCCGCACAATTTATCTAAAACTTCTTTTTCTGTCAGTGCTCCCGCTACACCTAAAAGAGCCGCACACTGAGCGTTATGTCCGCAGGCGTGAACGTAGCCCGTTTCCTTGTCACATTCAGGGTGATTGGGGCAGATAAGAGAATCAAGTTCAGCAAAAACCACAACCTCGGGACCCGGTCTGCCTGTATCCACTACTGTATAAAAGCCAGGTATATCTCCTGCCATTGTAAGAGAATAGCCCATTTCTTCAAACTTTTCTGCCATATACTGTGATGTTTTAAATTCACGGTATCCTGTTTCGGGATGCTTCCAGATGTATCTTTCTGCATCAAGAATAAGTTGTCTGTACTTTTCTACCGCGCTGTCAATTGTTTTCATTTTGTTATCTCCCTTTCACGGCATATAATTAATCAATATATTATAACACACAAAATATGTTTTAGTCAACAGTGACAATGCCTTTTAGTTTATTGACAAATATGGTTTTTTGTTGTATTATTTACCATAAGGAGAGTGACTTTCAAATGAAAAATAATTTTGACACTAAAAAACTTACTATGTATGCAATCCTTACTGCCATAGTTATTATTCTGCAATATATAGCGATTCTTTTAAGACCAACAGTTTTTTCTGTATCTCTTGTACTTGTACCTATAGTTATCGGTGCGGCACTTTACGGACCTAAACTTGGCGCATGGCTTGGCTTTGTTTTCGGCGTAATTGTTCTTTTGTCAGGTGACGCGAATGCCTTTATACCGATTAACTTTTTGGGAACGATTGTTACCGTTATACTAAAAGGTACTTTAGCAGGACTTTTAACAGGTTTTGTATATAACTGGTTTAAAAATGTCAATACTTATGTTGCGGTTACAGTGTCCGCAATAGT
Organism: Clostridia bacterium; assembly: GCA_017646825.1. GTDB lineage: Bacteria > Bacillota > Clostridia > Monoglobales > Firm-18 > RGIG1864. The sequence goes on from JAGCLT010000043.1 coordinate 8,669, forward strand.
TTGTCCTGTAGTTAATACAGGTATATTTGCAATTGGTTGCTTTACATTCTTTATTGACGCCATTGCTGAAATGGCAGGTGGATCAGACCTTGTAACAAGTTATATCTTTTTGGTGATGATTGGCGGGAACTTCCTGTTTGAAGTTTTAGTAAATGCAGTTTTAAGCCCAGCAATAGTCAGACTTCTTAAAATCAGAAAGGCGTGACGTATATGGAAACAATAATAGGAATTGACATAGGCGGCTCTACAACTAAAATTGTAGGTCTTGGCATAGATGGTGGCGTTATCGGCAATCTCCAGGTTACTGCGGCAGACCCCGTAACTTCTGTTTACGGTGCTCTGGGCAAATTCTTGCAAGAAAACAATATCACTTTAAACGAAATAAAACAGATAATATTAACAGGTGTCGGGGCATCATTTTTTAACGACAATATTTACGGCGTACCCACAAAAACTGTTGACGAATTTCAGGCAATAGGTCTTGGAGGACTTCATCTTTCAGGCAAAAAAGAAGCGTTAATTGTAAGTATGGGCACAGGAACTGCCTATGTAAGAGCAGACGGAAGTAACATCACCCACATCGGCGGAAGTGGTGTAGGCGGCGGAACACTGGTTGGTCTTTGCGGCAAACTTGTTAATGCCCATCAGTTTTCCACAGTAATAGAAAAAGCCAACGGCGGAGATTTGTCCACCATCGACCTTGTTATAAGCGACATATCAAAAAATGTAATTACAACTTTGCCCCCCAACACAACGGCATCAAACTTCGGTAAAATGTCCGACACCGCAACTGATGCAGACATTACTTTAGGCGTTATAAATATGGTGTTCCAGACTATCGGTATGCTTGCAGTTTTCGCTTGTAAAAACGACAGTATAAAAGACATAATATTAACGGGAATGTTGTCAACATTGCCTCAGGCAAAGCCGGTATTTGACGGTCTTAACCAACTTTACGGCTATAATTTCATTATTCCCGAAAATGCAATATTTGCCACCGCTACAGGTGCGGCACTTTCATTTTTTAAAAAGTAATATCAAGAATTAAAATCTTCTTCAAGCAAAAGGACTTCGTAAAGGGTGTTAAGCGTAAGTCCTTTTTTAAATTGTTGTTTATCGTATTCTCTTAACCCGTCAAAATCTATGTTCAGTATTTTGACGGGTATTTTATCTTCTCCCACAAAAACACCAATCTCCCCGTTATGTTCTTTAACCACATATTTTGTTTCAGTTTTAACCTGCTGCGCCGGTTCATTTACCTCGGCAGATTTTTTTTTGTAATTTATTGTAACCCCCCCTGCAAAGCAGGAAGAAATTATCAAAATTACTGCAACAATTACGGTAATTTTTCTCATTATTATCACCCGCTTTTATTTTTCGTAAAATTTACAAAAAATATTCAAAATAAGTAGTGCAAAATTAAAATCATTGTGTTATAATATAGTATGTGATTTTATCGAAAGGAAGCGAAAACCTGATGGCTACAAAAAAAAGCAATAAAAAATGGGTTTCATTCTTAAAAATATTTTTATTATCATTTATCGGAGCGGCAGTTGCAGTCTTTGGAATTACCATAGGGGTGTTGTTTGCCACAGCCGACGTTGACGCAATTTTGGGCGAGGACGGAGCGGCTATGGACTTTGCCTCCGTTGTGTATTACATTGACGAAGAAGGCAACGAGGTTGAGTACGAAAACCTGTATCAGGACGAAAACAGAGTGTGGGCAGATTATGCAGACATACCCCAGCACGTTAAAGACGCCGCAGTTGCCATAGAGGACGAGCGATTTTACAAACATTCGGGTTTTGACATAAAAAGTACTGCCTATGCAACTTTCAACTACCTGATAAGGGGAAGTTCTGACAGAGGTGCAAGTACAATAACTCAGCAGCTTGTAAAAAATTTGACAGGTGAAAAAGAGAAAAAAGCCACAAGAAAAATAAAGGAAATTGCCTTAGCCATTGGCGTTGAAAAACGGCTTTCAAAAGACGAAATTTTAGAACTGTACTTAAATTCAATTTACTTAGGGCACAGATGTAACGGTGTTGCAAGTGCCGCCCACTACTATTTCGGCAAAGACGTAAAAGAATTAACCATTGCAGAGGGTGCAGCAATTGTGGGTATTACACAGTACCCAAGTCTTTACGACCCTATTGCAAATCCCGAAAAGAACAAAGAAAAGCAAGAAACCATTCTTTACAAGATGAATCAGTTAGGTTACATTGACGACAAAACATACGAAGAAGCAAAAAACGAAAAGTTAGAGTTTGTGGCAGACACTTCGGAATTTGCGAGTGTTCAGTCCTATTTTGTTGACCAGTTAATTGCAGAAGTTCTGGAAGACCTGCAGGAAGAGTGCGGTTACACAGAAGCAGTAGCCAACAAAATGCTTTTTACAGGCGGACTTAAAATTTACAGTACCATCGACCCTGCAGTTCAAAGAAATATGGACAAAGTATATAAGGACGAAAACTCTTTCCAGAAAGCGCCCAGAGAAAAACAGCCCGAATCCTGCATGACGATTATGGACCCATACACAGGCCATGTAAAAGGCGTAGTTGGCGGACGAGGACAAAAAACTGCAGACAGAGTTTTAAACAGAGCATTCCAGGGACCACGTCAACCAGGCTCGTCAATTAAACCCATCGCTGTTTACGGACCTGCTATTGACACAAACGTTACTGCGCCGGGACAAATCTGGAAAGACCAACAGGTAACTTATAACGGCTGGACTCCCAAAAACTACGGCGGAGATTTTAAAGGCCCGGTTTCACTTCGTTATGCTATTTCCCAGTCATTAAACACAATAGCAGTACAGGTACTTGACAAAGTAGGAACACAGGTTTCATACAACTATATGACTAACCGTCTTGGTTTTACCACACTTACAGAAGCAGATATAAACCTTGCTTCACTTGCTCTTGGCGGTCTTACAAACGGCGTAACAAACCTTGAAATGACTGCCGCATACTGTGCATTTGTTAACGACGGCGTTTATATAGAGCCAACTACTTACACAAAAATAACTAACCATTCAGGTAAACTTATATATGAGAAAGAACAAAAAAAGACTATGGCTTTCTCAAAGGAAACTGCAAGAACAATGCTTAATCTTTTGCAGTCTGCTGTATCTACAGGTACAGGAGGCGGTGCAAGTTTTGGCGGCGGCTATTCCATTGCAGGTAAAACAGGTACTACAGATAACGATAAAGACAGATGGTTTGTTGGTATGACGCCGTACTACGTTGGTGCAGTATGGACAGGATATGACCAACCCGAGTCCCTTGCGTTTTTCTCAGGTAACCCATCTGCAAAAGCATGGCGTCTTGTAATGTCAGGAATACACAGCGACAAAAAATTACCAAGCAAATATTTCCCCGGTGCAAGTATGTCAAAATACACAAGTGCTGAAATTTGTAAAGCAAGCGGACTGCTTGCATCAGAAAAGTGTGCTTTGGACCCTAAAGGGAATCAGGTTGTAAGTGACTACATTTTCCCAAGCAAATTACCATCAGAATTCTGTACACTGCCTCATACAGAAGAAGAGGAACTTCCTCCCGAGACAGAAGAACCTGCATCTGAAGAGGAGCTGCCCGATGAACCACAAACTCCTCCGGCAGAAATAGACCCCGATATGCTTAGCGAAAACGGACTATAATCACCACACCACCGATAATTGCATATACTGTAATTGTTCGGAGGTGTATAAGTTTTGAGCAACACAGCAATAATTAACGGCGGAAACAGAATAACGGGTGAACTTGTTGTTCAGGGCTCTAAAAATTCTGTTTTGCCAATCCTTGCAGCGACGGTAATAAACGGCGGAATTAACATTATACATAACTGTCCCCTTATAAAAGACGTATATGCTTCTATTGATATATTACGTTCTTTGGGGTGCGTTGTATCAATTGAAGAAGACACTGTAACAGTAGACTCATCTAATATGAGTTGTGATGAAATTCATCAGGACCTTATGAAAGAGATGCGTTCGTCAGTTATTTTTACCGGAGCAATTCTTGCACGGTGCAAAAAAGCACTTATTTCCACCCCGGGAGGGTGCGAACTGGGACCCCGACCTATTGATTTGCACTTAAAAGTATTTAAAGCCTTAGGAGTTGATGTAAAAGAAACTCACGGATACATAATGTTGGACGGCGAAAATACCCACTGTGCAAATATTAATCTTGATTTCCCAAGCGTAGGGGCAACAGAAAATGCCATGCTTTTAGCCTGTGCAACACCTGGTACAACTGTTATAACCAATGCGGCACAGGAGCCCGAAATTGTTGATTTGCAGGACTTTTTAAACGGTATGGGTGCAAATGTAAAGGGTGCAGGAACAAGCACAATTGAAATTTCCGGCACAAATGATTTTTGTGATGTTTCCCATAAAGTTATAGGGGACAGAATAGTAACTGCAACATATCTTTCTGCTGCCGCAGTAACAAAGGGCAGTATTAAGATAAACGGAATAAACCCAAACCACATAAACGCAATTACGGATATGTTTTCCCTTTGCGGTGCAAAAATAAACAAAGGGGAAGACTTTATAGAGATGGAATGTAAAACAGGGCTTAATTCGGTGAGTTGCATAAGCACTATGCCTCATCCGGGTTTCCCTACAGACGCACAGGCACTTGCGTGTACGGTGCTTTCTGTGGCAGACGGCACAAGCGTAGTTGAAGAAAATATTTTTTCAAGCAGATTCAGGCACATTCCTGAACTCAACAGAATGAACGCGGACATAATAACAAAGGATAAACTTGCAATAATAAGAGGCGTAAGCAGATTAAAAGGTGCATCAGTTACCGCATACGACCTTCGGGGTGCGGCGGCACTTATAATTGCGGGACTTAATGCTTACGGAACTACAACGGTATCAGGTCTTGAACATTTAGACCGTGGCTATTATTTGTTTGAAAATCAACTTAAAAATTTAGGTGCAGATATTGTACGGGAGTAAAAAAATGGAAACAACTACTTATGAAAAAACCATTAAGTTAAAAGATTATAAAAAAAGAATGAGACGCAACCGAAGAAACAGAAAAATTTTACTTATTCTGTTTCTGGTTGCGGTGTTTCTTATGATAGCATACTTTGCGCCCTGGTTTAAAATAAACAAAATAACAGTGGAGGGTAACAGCCTTATCCCTGCAAACACTATTATAGAAGCCTCTACCATCGGATACGGACGTAATGTCTTTCGGACAAGCAGCAAAAAGGCAGTAAAAGGGATTTCCGCCTTGCCGTATATTGAGTCTGCAAAAATCCTCAAGAAGTTCCCTGCAGGAATAAAAATTGTTGTAAACGAATGCGAGGTCGCGGGATATGTGGCTTTTGGCGACAGTTACATTTACATTGACAGTACAGGCAAAATGCTTGAGCAAAACAAAGTCCCTCCCGAAAAGACCGTTCCTTTAATAGAAAACTTTAATCTTACAAAATACATAGCCGGACAAGTCTTTTTGTCAAAAGACGAGGGCAAGGCAAAATATGTAACAGATGTTCTTGGTATTTTAAAAGAACAACAGATGGTAAACAACGTAACGTTAATAAACGTGCCCGACACGGAGAATTTATCAATAGTAATAGACAACAAATTGGAGGTTTTGGTAGGTGCAAACGACAATTTAAATTATAAAATCGAATTTCTTACTTTAAAATCTTATCAGTCGCTGGGCGAAAATGCGCGAGGGTATTTAAACGTAAGCAGCGGCGATAAAGCAGTATACAAACAGAAAGGATAACAGGCAATGAACATAAAAAAACATTTTACCCCTGCTCATATTTCAATAGGTATCGTATGTTTATTATTGGCGTTTTTTGTTACAATGCAGATAAAAAGCGTTAACGTAATCAACAAAAACGGCAACACAGATAAACTAAGAGCCGAAAACCTTGCAATGGAATTAAAAAACGAGCAGGAAAAGAATATAGAACTGAATAAACAACTGCTGCTGGCGAAACAGGAAATTGATTCTTTTAAAGAGGAGGCGGCAAAAACAAGCGGCTATTCGCAAACTCTTACCACTCAACTGCAAAGAGCAGAACTTTTAGCAGGTCTTACTGCCGTTGAAGGTTCAGGAGTTCAGGTAGTATTAAACGACAGCACAGCAGTTAACAATCTTCCTGAAAACGCCAACGCCTACGTAATCCACGATATGGATATACTGCAGGTTATAAACGAGTTAAGAGATGCAGGAGCTGAAGCAATCGCCTTAAATGGTGAGCGTATTGTTTCAACCAGCGAAATAAGATGCGCAGGCGCAACGGTAAGCGTTAATAACAACAGATACTCCATTCCTTACGTTATTACCGCAATCGGCGACCCTGTCAATATGGAAAATGCTCTTTTAATGAGAAACGGTGTAGTTGACAGTCTTACGTTCTACGGATTTGATGTTGAGGTCAAAAAAGTTAATTCAATAAAGATTAACGCCTATACTGGTCCTCTTAACTACAAATACGCTGTACCGTCAAAAATTACAACAAACACCCAAACAAACGGAGGTCAATAAATGATTATCATAGTGTGTCTTCTTTTAGGAGTAGTAATTGCACTTTCACTGCCTTTTACTTTCTCCTCTATTGTTTCAAAATTTATAGCAGTAGGAATTCTTGCAGCACTGGACTCCGTGTTTGGCGGTCTTGCCGCTTCTGCCAACAACAGTTTTAAAATGAAAATATTTGTAACGGGCTTTTTCGGTAACGCTTTGGTTGCAGTTTTGCTTACCTATATGGGCTCATTACTTAATATTGATTTGACTATTGCCGCAATCGTTGTGTTCGGT
>JAGCLT010000044.1 GCA_017646825.1 Clostridia bacterium
AAAAAGCAAAGAGCACCGAATCCCAAATCCTTTTGCACAGCGACCAGGGAGTTCAGTACTCATCAGCAGGTTATTGTAACCTACTTAAATCATACAACGTAATTCAGAGTATGTCAAGAGCAGGAACACCAAGAGATAATGCAGTGATTGAATCTTTTTTCGGAAGATTTAAAGATGTTCTTCGTTCACACTTCCAATATTTGAAGTGTAATGACCTGCGAAAATTAAAAAGAAAACCGCCTGTTCAATACAGCCTTGAACAGGCAGCCTAAAAAATTCTTTTTTTGTGTCTACAAAGTATTGACTACTTCAAAAACCTTTTTACATATCAGGGTTTGCCGCAGTTTCCAATATAACTGACAGTTGTTGCTGTGAAAATGTGTGGAGCGAGTTTTACGAAAAAGAGGAAGACAAAAAATTACAAAGCGATGAAATTTATGTTTCTTACCAGAACGAAGAGGGAAATGTTAAGTGCACAATAGGTGAAAAAGCAGATAACGGTCAACTGATACCTGCTTCAAAATGGGCTTGTTTTAAAATGAATACTGTAGGTGACGATATAGTAAACGAAACATACAGTAAGATTTTATACGAGTATCTGCCATCTGCAAATCTTTTACACAATTACGAAATACCAACTGTTGAAATTTATCCCTTTGATATGTCACAAGATGGCTTTTCATGGGAAATAATGATACCAATAAAGGAGAAGTAAAAATGAACAGAATAGTTTTAATCACAGGAGCATCAAGCGGTTACGGAAAAGCAACGGCAAAAGCCTTTGCAGACTGCGGAGACACAGTTATTATGACCGCAAGAAACATCGACAAACTGGAAAAGGCGAAAAACGAAGCGGGAGGCGCTTTGGCAATTTCTATGGACGTTACAAATCCCGCTGACTGGGAAAAGGTTGTAAAAACAGTAACGGAGAAATACGGAAGACTGGATATACTTGTAAACAATGCAGGTGGCGGCGTAACCATTAAAGAAGTAAGCGAATTTTCAATCGAGGAAATTGACGAAACTATCAAACTTAATCTTAACAGTGTAATTTACGGTTGCCGTGCTTTTGCCGACTTAATGAAAAAACAAAAATCAGGTACAATTATAAACATTTCTTCTGTTTGTGCAAGACAATGCTGGCCTACATGGAGCGTATATGCTGCTGCAAAAGCAGGTGTTCTTAACTTTTCAAAGGGTATGTACCTTGAAATGCAACCCCACAATGTAAGAGTTACCTGTGTAGTTCCAAGTTCTGCAAGCACAGGTTTCCAGAGTGCCTGCGGTATCGGTGAAACAACAGACAAACTGTTGCCCGAAGATATAGCAGAAACAATACTTTATATTGCAAACCTTCCCGGAAGAGCAGTTGTTGAAGATGTTACTGTTTGGGGAATAGATAAAGAAGTAAATCCTTTATAAAGGAGAAAAAGTTATGAACGTTTTTATAGAAGCGGAAAGTTTTAAAAATAAAGGCGGATGGGTTGTTGATAGTGCATCCATGGAGACACTTCATTCTGCTTATCTTATGGCACACGGTATGGGTATTCCTGTAAGTGATGCATTTACTGATTTTGAAGTAGATAAAAGCGGAGAATACTATGTCTGGGCTTTTACCCGTGACTGGACTTCTGTTTGGGACGTAAAAGACCCTGCAGGAAAATTTAAAATTAAAATTGACGGAGAAGAACTGGAGAACATTCTTGGCACCTGCGGAAAAGAATGGGCATGGCAGTTAGGCGGAAAGTTGTCTTTAAGTGAGGGAAAACATACAATATCACTTTCCGATATGACAGGTTTTAACGGCAGATGTGATGCGGTTTATATAACCGATTGCAATGAAGTTCCCGGGGATATTGACGAAATACGAAAATCCCTTAACTGGAAAGACGTTGAGGATTATGAAACAGATTTTGATTTAGTTGTAGTGGGCGGAGGTATAGCAGGTGTTTGTACTGCCCTTTCTGCGTTAAGAAGCGACGTTAAAGTGATACTTATTAACGACAGAGAGATGCTTGGCGGTTGCAACAGTTCCGAAATCCGTGTGTGCTTAGGCGGTATGATTCACCTTCCGCCGTACCCTGCTCTTGGGAATATAGTTAAAGAAATTGCACCTGTTATGGGTTATCCGTCTATATATAAAAAAGAGTATTTTGAAGACGACAGAAAACGATTTGCTTTTGCAGTTCCTGAGGCAAGAAGAGTAGAATACAAACTTTTATTTAATGAAGCGGTTACAGATGTTGAACGTGACGGAGACAAAATAACCGCCGTTATCTGTACCAATACATTGACAGGCAAGAAAACGAGAGTTACGGGAAAAATGTTTTCAGACTGTAGCGGTGACGGTGTCCTTGCTCGAAAAATGGGTTGCGAGGTGATGTACGGACGTGAACCAAAGAGTCAGTTCGGTGAATCACTTGCACCAGAGGAACATCAGAAACTGGTAATGGGACAGTCTATACGCTGGTACTCAGAAGAACAGGACAGTTATGTACCTTTCCCTGAAATTGACTGGAACTTAAAATTCAGTGACCAATCATGTCTTAACTGCACATCAGGTGACTGGGAGCAGGAAACAGGATTTACCAGAGATATGGTTTTTGAAGCGGAATATATCCGTGACTTTGGTCTTCGTGCAATTTATTCCAACTGGTCTTATCAGAAACACCATTTTAAAGATAAAGAAAAATTTGGAAATCTGGCTCTTAAGTGGGTGTCTTTTGTGGGCGGAAAACGTGAGGGCTACCGTGTAGTAGGTGATTATATTTTAACTCAAAACGATATTGAAGACAAAATATATCACGATGACGGTACTGCCTGTATGACATGGAGTATTGATATGCACTTCCCCGAACCGTCAAATCTTGAGGAATTCGGCGAGGCATTTCGTTCTTTTGCATATCACAGAGGTATTGAAAAGCCATACCCTGTGCCTTACAGATGCCTTTATGCTAAAGACGTTGATAATCTGTTTATAGGCGGACGTCTTGTGAGCACAAGCCACGTTGCTTTTTCTGCTATAAGGGTTATGCGTACTTTGGGACAGCTGGGTGAGGTTGTAGGTCTTGCAAGTTCAATTTGTAAAAAGCATAGCTGCACTCCAAAGCAGGTTTATACCGAACATCTTGACGAATTAAAAGAATTGATGACAATAGGTGTTCCTAGCCCTGATGCATTTAACTGCAGTGTTGGCTCAGACGAGTCATATCATTATAAAGACATCGGCTGGTGGTGGTTACACCGTAAAGAGGCTCAACAACCCGAGCATGTTGAAAAATTTAAAAAGGGTGTTAAATTTTTAAATCTTTCCCATAAATATCCAATGCCCGAAGAGTGGCAATAACAAAATTTAAGTATAAATCTCCTTGATTTACAAATACTACTATCACAATTTGTAATTTAAAGGAGATTTTATTTATATGAAAGCGACAGGCATTGTAAGAAGAATTGATGATTTGGGCCGTGTTGTAATTCCCAAAGAAATCAGAAGAACAATGAGAATTCGTGAGGGAGACCCTTTAGAGATATTTACAAACAGAGACGGAGAAGTAATATTTAAAAAGTATTCACCCATTGGTGAGTTAAGCGGTTTTGCATCACAGTATGCAGAGGCTATCAACAAAGCCGTAGCATTTCCTGTGTGCATCTCCGACAAAGACAATGTAATAGCCGTTTCGGGTGCACCGAAAAAAGAATTTCTTGAGAAAAAGATTTCAGCGGATATCGAAAAGATACTTGACGAAAAAACACCTTATGTTTTCAAAAGTACTTCCAAGTCCGTAGGCATTGTTGATGGTAATGACAAGTACGTTGCAGGAATTGTATATCCCATTATTTCCGAAGGCGACTGCATTGGCTCAGTAATCATTTTCAGCGAAAACGGCGGTACTTTTGGGGAAACAGAAGAAAAAGTAGCAAAATCTGCATCTATATTTTTAGGCAAGCAGATGGAAGAGTAAAAAGCGGCGTCTTCACATAGGGAGAAATCGGTTTTGGAATGCCATTTTCCGCTAATATTGCATCAAAAAATCCGGAAATACGACAGTATTACCGGATTTTTGTTCTTTATCTTAACGAAAAATCTCTATCCCAAAACTGCTTTGCATCTTAAAACAATCATTTTTTGATGCAGAACAAACAAAAAAAGCGAGATAATCCGATGGATATCTTGTGTTTTTTTGTGAAGTTATGCGCTAAAAATGATGTTTTAAGACGGTTTATCCCTATGCGAAGACGCCGCTCGAGAGCAATTCATAAAAATTTAATGATTTGCTCTTTTTTTTATTGAAAATATGTGATATACTATATGAAAAGGGGAGATAACCTATGAATAAATACGGATTTATAAGACTTGCAACTGCAGTTCCCGAAGTAAGGGTGGCAGACGTAAAATTCAATTGCGAGGAAATAGCAAAGATAATGAATGAGACACAAAAAGAATGTGCCTATGTTACTTTGTTTCCTGAACTTTGTGTGACAGGTTACAGTTGTCAGGATTTGTTTTTGACTGATACTTTATTAAAAGGTGCAGAAGAAGGTCTTTCTTATATACTGGAGAAAACAAAAAAACTTGAAACCATTGGTGTTTTGGGTATGCCAGTTTTAAGCGGTGACAGGCTTTATAACTGTGCCGTTGTAATTCAAAAAGGCAAAATTTTAGGTATCGTGCCTAAGATGTTTTTGCCTAATTACAATGATTATTACGAGAAAAGATGGTTTACGGAAGGTACAGATGTTGATGCAGTTGTTTCCCTTTGCGGTCAGGAAGTACCGTTGTCCGGAAAATTAATTTTCAAAACAAATGATTTTTGTTTTGGCATAGAAATCTGTGAAGATATGTGGGTACCAAAATCTCCTGCGGCAGACCTTGCTCTTGCAGGTGCGGAGGTTATTTTAAACCTTACTGCAGGAAATGATGTGGTGGGAAAAGACAAACACAGAGAAATGCTTGTTAAATCAAGTTCATTTAAAAACCACTGCGTGTATGCAGTAACCTCTTGCGGTTTGGGAGAGTCAACCACTGACGCCGTTTATTGCGGTAACTGTATTGTTGCTGAAAACGGAGCAGTAGTTTTAAATGAAACCTCTTACGATTTTGAAAGCAAGGTGTTTTACTGTGACGTTGATATAGACAGAGTAAAATGCGACAGACGAAAAATAAACAGTTTTAACAGTAACTGCGGTTTTACTCACTGCTTTATAAAATGCGAGGATTTTGGCAAGACATTTGCTGAAACAACAAGAAGAATTAATCAGATGCCATTTGTACCGTCATCAAGTGAAAAAGACAGACGAATGGAACAGATATTTAATATTCAGGCAAACGCCCTTGCGAAGAGATTAAAACATATAGGCTGTAAACACCCTGTAATAGGTGTTTCGGGAGGCCTTGATTCCACGTTGGCACTATTGGTTATTGCAAAAACAATGGACACACTTAAACTGCCAAGAGAAAACATTATTGCAATAACTATGCCTGGCTTTGGCACTACGGGAAGAACATACAACAATTCAGCAAAGTTAATTAAAGAGCTTGGAGCAACCTTTAAAGAAATAAGTATAAAAGAGTCATGCCTTAAACATTTTGAAGACATAGGGCACAACCCCGATGTTCTTGATGTAACTTACGAAAATGCTCAGGCAAGGGAAAGAACTCAAATTTTAATGGACGTTGCAAATCAGGTGGGCGGCATAGTAGTAGGTACAGGAGATTTGTCCGAAATGGCTCTTGGCTGGTCAACTTATGCAGGAGACCATATTTCAATGTACTGTGTAAACTGCGGAGTGCCTAAAACTCTGGTACGTCATCTTGTTTTATGGATAACAGAAAACTGTCAGGGAACTGAAAGAGAAGTATTAAGAGATATAGTTGACACACCTATATCTCCTGAACTGCTTCCTGCTGACAACAGCGGAAACATCGCCCAAAAGACAGAGGATATTATCGGCAACTATGCTATTCACGATTTTATATTATATTATTTTCTTCGTTTTGGATTTACACCCCAAAAGATACTGTATCTTTTAACTGTTGCTTTTGGCGAGCAGTACAACGAAGAACAGTTAAAAGAGTGTATGAGAACATTCTTCAAAAGGTTTTTCAACAACCAGTTTAAGAGAAACTGTGTACCTGACGGACCAAAAATCGGCTCTGTGTCCTTATCGCCCAGAACAGATTTCAAAATGTCATCAGACTCACACAGTAATTTATGGACAGATTTTTAAAAAACTATATACAAATTGGTAAAAATATGTTATAATTTAGTATTATAATGTTCGGAGGTAATTAGTTTGGCAGAATTAAGATATAATCCACTTACAAATGATTGGGTAATGATTGCATCACACAGACAAAACAGACCCCAGATGCCTAAAGACTGGTGTCCCTTTTGTCCCGGCTCAGGTCAGGTGCCTGACCATTTTGACGTTTTAAAATATGATAATGATTTTCCTGCATTGTCACAGACACCGCCCGTGCCTGACAATGTTAAAACAGACTTTTACAAAACTGCACCCTCTTATGGCAAATGCGAGGTAATACTTTATTCACCCGAGCATACAGTTACTTTACCTGAACTTCCCGTTGACCACGTTGTAAAACTGGTTAATTTATGGGAAGAAAGATATGTTGAACTGAAAAAAGACGAAAACATAAAATTTATTTTTATTTTTGAAAACAGAGGGGAAGTAGTTGGCGTAACTATGCCTCACCCTCACGGGCAGATATACGGTTATTCTTTTATACCTAAAAAGATTGCTCTTGAAATGGAAAACAGCAAAAAATATATGGACGAAACGGGAAACTGTATGTTTTGCGATATGCTAAAAGACGAGATGAAATACGGTGAGAGAGTAATTATTGAAAATGACGATTTTGTGGCATTTTTGCCCTTCTTCACCGAGTATCCTTACGGTATGTATATTATGTCGAAAAAACATAAACAGTCGATAGACCAGTTTGATGAAAAGGAAAAAAGAAACCTTGCTATAATTATCCGTGAAGTAGCGGGAACTCTTGACAGTTTGTTTGATTACAAATTCCCGTACATGATGTGTATGCAAAATGCACCTGTTAACTGCGGAGATGTAAGTAACTTCCATTTCCAGATTCAATTCTTCCCGCCTATGCGTTCTGCTGACAAGGTTAAATTTAACGCATCAAGCGAAACGGGAGCGTGGGCACACTGCAATCCTACTTGTCCTGAAGAAAAGGCAGTGGAATTAAGAGAAGCGTACAAGAAATTTTTATCCAAGTAAAAGAAAGGCAGAAATGTTATGGAATTACAACAGATTAAAGATAAATTTATAGAAATATACGGCGGAACACAGGAGGACTTAAGAGTTTTTGCTTCTCCCGGACGTGTAAACTTAATTGGTGAACACACAGACTACAACGGTGGCTTTGTTTTCCCTGCCGCGCTTACTATGAAAACAACCATAGTTGCAAGAAAAAGAACAGATAAAATCGTAAATATGGCGGCAACTGATTTGCCTGACAGAGTAAGCATCAACACAGAAGATATTAACGCTTACAAGGATTTATGGTGGGGTAACTACCAGGCAGGTATTATTGCGGAAATGCAAAAGAACGGCTACGAAATTGTAGGTTGCGATATGCTTTATGATGACACCACACCTCACGGCGGCGGTTTGTCTTCATCTGCGGCAATTGAAGTTGCAACAGCACTTACTTTTGCAGTATTTTCAAACGAAGCAAAAAATATTGATACTCCCGTAGATATGGTGGAAATGGCAAAAATCAGCCAGATGGCAGAGCACAATTACGTTGGTGTTAACTGCGGAATTATGGACCAGTTTGCCTCTGCTATGGGAAAAGAAAACAAAATTATATTCTTAAACTGCAAAGACTTGTCATACGATTTGGTACCTATAAAAATGGACGGTTACAAAATTGTAGTTACAAACACAAACAAAAAACGAAGTCTTGCTGATTCAAAATACAATGAAAGACGTTCTCAATGCGAAGCAGGTCTTGAAATATTGAAAACCGCAATGCCTGACAAAACCTGTCTTGGTGACATTACAGTCAAGGAATTTGAACAGCACAAAGACCTTATTAAAGACGAAGTTATTAAAAACAGAGTTCAGCACGTTATATACGAGGATGACAGAGTTTTAAAAAGCGTAGATGCCTTAAAGAATAACGACATACTTGCTTTTGGACAGTATATGATACAGTCACATAATTCTCTTCGTGATTTGTACGAAGTAACAGGGGTTGAACTTGATACGTTAGTAGAAGAAGCATTAAAGGTTGACGGAGTAATAGGCTCAAGAATGACTGGTGCTGGTTTTGGCGGTTGCACAGTAAGCATTATAAGAGAAGATGCAATTGACAATTACATTAACAGTTGCAAACCTGCATACACAGAAAAAATTGGTTACGAGCCGTCATTCTATATTACAGAAATAGGAAACGGCGGACACGAAATATTGTAATTTACAGTGGGGTGCAACGGATGATTTCAAAAGTAAAGTCTTGTGCATTAGCCGGTATTGACGGCATAATAATAGATGTTGAGGTGGACTTGTCTTCAGGTCTGCCTGCTTTTGATATTGTGGGATTGCCCGACACAGGTATAAAAGAAAGCAAAGAGCGTATTAAAGCAGCAATTAAAAACTGCGGATATACTTTACCTGTTAAACGAATTATTGTAAATTTAGCACCTGCTGATGTTAAAAAAGAGGGTGCAGTATATGATTTACCAATAGCGGTTGCACTTTTATCATTAACAGGTATTATCCCTCAGACTGCATTAGAGGATTATATGATTTGCGGTGAATTGTCATTAGACGGCGAGATAAGACGTGTTAACGGCGTTTTGCCTATGGCGATAATCGCAAGGGATAAAGGTATTAAGAACATTATTGTACCTAAAGCAAATGCTTTGGAAGCGGGAGTTGTTGACGGAATCAACGTTTTCCCTGCTACAGATTTATATTCAGTTGTAAAACATTTAACGGGGGAACAGGTAATGGAGCCTGTTTCAGTTAACGTAGATGAAATATTTTCGGACAAAGATTTTTACGAACTTGACTTTGCAGACGTAAAGGGGCAGGAGAGCGTAAAAAGAGCAGTAGAAGTTGCGGTAGCAGGAGGACACAATATCCTTATGATAGGTAGTCCAGGCAGCGGAAAATCTATGATTGCCAAAAGAATTCCAAGTATATTGCCTGCACCTACTTTTCAAGAAGCCCTTGAAACCACCAAAATTCATTCTATTGCAGGAGTTCTTCCTGAAAATGTTTCTATCTTAAAAAACCGTGTATTCAGAAGTCCTCATCACAGTGTTTCTGCTGTAGGACTTGTGGGAGGCGGTACTGTTCCTAAACCGGGTGAAATTTCTCTTGCCCATAACGGCGTGTTGTTTTTAGACGAGTTGCCTGAATTTACAAGGCAAAGTCTTGAAGTAATGCGACAGCCGTTAGAGGATGGGAAGATTACAATTGCCCGTGTCAATGCAAGTTACACATTCCCCGCCAATGTTTTGTTTGTGGCGTCAATGAATCCGTGCAAGTGCGGTTATTTTGGAGATGTAAAACACAGATGTACCTGTAGTCCCAACGATATTTCAAAATATGTAGGAAAAATAAGCGGACCGCTTTTAGACAGAATTGATATTCACATAGATGTTCCTGCAGTTCAATACGATATGTTGCAGGATGATGCAAAAGCAGAAAGCAGTGCTGACATAAGAGCAAGAGTACAAAAAGCCCGTGAAATACAATCAGTCAGATTTAAAGACGAGCGTATTTTCAGCAATTCTCAAATGACTCCTGCCATGATAAGAAAGTATTGTGCAATTACCGACGATGCCAAAGAAATATTAAAGACTGCTTTTGAAAGTCTCGGTCTGTCCGCAAGAGCACATGACAGAATACTTAAAGTTGCCCGTACCATTGCAGATTTAGAGGGTGCGGAACAGATTGATTTTAACCATATTGCGGAAGCAATAGGTTACAGAAGTTTAGATAGAAAATACTGGCTTCAATAAGGAGAATTGTAATGAATATAGTTTTGGTTGAGCCTGAAATTCCTCAAAATACAGGGAACATTGCAAGGACCTGTGCCGCAACGGGAGCGTCTTTGCATCTTGTAGGACCTATGGGGTTTCAGATAGACGATAAAAAATTAAAACGGGCAGGGCTTGATTACTGGCACTTGCTTGACATACATTATTACGACAGTCTTGAGGAGTTTTTGCAAAAGAAAAAAGGTTGTCCTATGTTTTATTACACAACAAAAGCACCGAGAAACCATACGGAGGTAAATTACCCCGAAGATGCTTATTTGTTGTTTGGCAAAGAAACAAAGGGTCTGCCTGAGAAACTTTTAAAAGAGAATTACGACGATTGTGTAAGAATACCTATGATTTCTGATGCCCGGAGTCTTAATTTATCTAATGCTGTCGCCATTGCGGCATACGAGGTTTTAAGACAGCATAATTTTAATTACTTGTTGCAGGAGGGTCATTTACATGGAACGTATTAAAATATTGGTTGACAGCGGTGCTGACATTCCAAAAGAATTAGTAAAAGAATACGACATTACTGTATTGCCAATATGCGTAATTATAAACGGCGAAGTGTTTTATGACGGTGTAAATCTTGACGGCAGAGAGTATCTTAAACAAATAAAAGAATATGAACAGATACCTACTACTTCAATGGTTCCCGTTGAAATGATGAAAGATGCGTTTATAAAGTATTCAAAAGAATATGACAAGTTAATATACGTTACTATTTCTTCAAAATCAAGCGGAGGACACCAGGCTGCATTCCTTGTTAAATCACAGATAGAGGAAGAAACAGGCAGAAGTTTAGATTTGACTATTTTAGACAGTTATGCTTTTTCTATGCTTTACGGAAGTGTTGTAGTAAAAATGGCAAAACTTGCAAAAAATGGTGCATCGTACAAAGAAGTAATAGACTGTTTTAACAAAAACATTTCAAACATTTCCGCATACTTTATGGTGGGCGAGTTGGGCCACCTGCAAAAAGGCGGAAGAATAAAACCCGGAGTGGCATTGATTGGTACGTTACTTGGAATTAAGCCTGTTTTGACAATTAATGATGGTCTTGTAGATGTTTACTCAAAAGAACGTGGAAAGAGGAAAGCTCTTGATGTTGCCATAAAACAGGCCATTTCCGAAATGAAGGACCCGTCAGAAAGTGAGATATTGATTGCAAACGGTTATGCTGATGAAGATTGCGAACTTGCAAAAGAAATGATTTTAAGTAAAATAACACCGAAAAGTATTACACAATATGATTTGGGTTGCGTTATAGGAACTCATACTGGTCCCGGTGTTGTGGGAATTCTTTTTACAAAATAGGGTGATAAGATGAAAATTTTAATGGTACTGATGGGCTTGGAAATAGGCGGTGCAGAAACTCATGTTGTAGAGTTGGCTGTTGCCCTTGCAAAAAGAGGTTATGAAGTAGAGGTTGCGTCAAACGGCGGAGTTTATCAGGAAGAACTTGCAAAATTTAATATTACTCATTACAAACTGCCTCTTCACAAAAAAACTGTGGGAAGTTTTCTTAAGTCATATTTTGGTCTTAAGAAAATTATTTCCAAAGGCAGATATGATGTTGTTCACGCTCACGCAAGAATTCCAGGGTTCATTTGCGGACTGTTACAACAAAGGCTTAAATTTAAGTTTATTACCTCTGCACACTGGGTATTCAGAACAGGACCTCTTTTAAACAGACTTACCAACTGGGGGCAGTACTCTGTTGCAGTAAGCGAAGATATAAAACAGTATTTAATTGATAATTACCAGATGAGTGCAGAAAACATTGCCGTTACAGTTAACGGAATAAATATGGAAAAGTTTTCCCCATCAGTTACTGCAGATGAAATATACGAAGAATTTAATCTTGACAAAAACGCACCTACCATTGTATATGTAAGCAGAATGGATACGGACAGAAGTCTTGTAGCACATCAGTTAATTGAGGCGGTGCCTAAACTTAACAGTTTGTATCCCGATTTGCAGATAATAATTGTGGGTGGCGGAAACGATCTGGAAAACGTAATGCAGGAAGCAAAAACTGCCAACAATTCAGTTAACAGACGTGCGGTGGTTATAACAGGCGCAAGAACTGATATTGATAAGTTTGTTGCAATAGCCGACTTGTTTGTAGGTGTTTCCCGTGCGGCACTTGAAGCTATGTCTGCTGCAAAACCTGTTATTATTGCAGGTAACGAGGGTTATATCGGTGCTTTCCATGCAGGAGTTTTAGACGAAGCAATTGAGACTAATTTCTGTTGCAGAGGTTGTGCGCCCTCAACTACGGGCAGATTGCTTGACGATATTAAGGTTATTTTTGATATGGACGGGGAACAACTTGCACATCTTAAAAAATATAACAGAAAAGTAATTGCAGAAAATTACTCAATAGACAAAATGACTGACGATTATGTTACCGCTTACGGTAATTTACTTGATATACGCACCGACATTAAATTCGACGTTATGATTTCGGGATATTACGGTTACAGAAACATAGGTGACGATTCACTGCTTCAGGCAATTGTTACAAATTTAAAAGACATTAATCCCGATTTAAGAATAGTTGCACTTTCAAAAGTTCCTAAAGAAACAGAGGAGAAGTACGGAATTGAAAGCGTATATCGTTTTAATATTTTCAAAATTTCTTCAATTCTTAAAAAGACAAAACTTTTAATCAGCGGAGGAGGAAGTCTTCTTCAGGACATTACAAGTACCAAATCCCTTGATTATTATTTAAGAATTATTAAAATGGCACTTAAAAACGGCGCAAAAGTTATGGTTTACGCAAACGGGATAGGACCTTTAATTAATCCTAAAAGCCGTCAAAAAGTAAAAGAAGTATTAGAATGTGTAGATTTAATTACTTTGAGAGATGAAATTTCGCTTGAAGAATTAAAGGAAATGGGAGTGGACAACTCTTCGTGCATTTTGTCTGCCGACCCTGCGTACTCTATTTTACCTCAGGACGGACAGTATGAAGAAATCTGTAAAAAAATCGGTCTTACAGACGGAACAAAATATTTTATGGTGTCTTTAAGAGAATGGGACAAAAACGGCGAACAGTTTGAGGAAAACGTTGTAAAACTTTGCAGATATGTTAATGCAAGATACGATTTGACTCCCGTCTTTATCCCAATGCACAAGAAATATGATTTTAGTATATGTTCAAGAATAAGACGTCAACTTGCTTTTAAAACAGTTATGATTAAAGAAAGACTGACCGCATCGGAGATTATGTCAATAGTTGAAAAAAGCGAGTTTGTAGTGGGAATGAGACTGCATTTGCTTATTTATTCTCTGGTAGTGGGAACGCCAATATTGGGAATTTCCTATGACCCAAAAGTTGACAGTATCATTAAAAGCCACAGCAAAAATATTACTTTTGATGTTGAAAATACTGATGCAATGGAGTTTACTGCGGCAGTTGACAACATAATTGCTAACAGAAAAGAAATTGTAGAAAATAATCTTGCTGTTTCGGAAGTGCTGTCCAAAAAGGCATACGAGGACGCACAAAGAGCAGTAAGTATGTTATGAGGTGAAAGTTATGTTTGGATTTTTTAAAACTGCAAATGACGTAGGTATTGACCTTGGTACTGCCTCTGTACTTGCTTATGTAAAAGGCAAGGGAGTAGTGTTGGAGGAGCCGTCAGTTGTTGCAATTAATGCTGAAACAAAGGAAATTATGGCTGTAGGAACAGATGCCCAGAAAATGCTTGGCAGAACTCCTGAGAACATTGTTGCTATAAGACCGCTTCGTGACGGTGTTATTTCTGATTACAATATGACAGAAAAAATGTTAAGATGCTTTTTAACTAAAATTTGCAAAAAGCGTTTATTCAGACCAAGAGTTGTAATTTGCGTACCAAGCGGCGTCACAGAGGTAGAGGCAAGAGCCGTAAGGGAAGCATCAATGCAGGCGGGTGCAAGCAGGGCGTTTCTGATTGAAGAACCTATTGCTGCGGCAATCGGTGCAGGTATCAATATTTCTCTTCCTGAGGGTAATATGGTAGTAGATATCGGCGGCGGTACAACTGACGTTGCGGTAATTTCCTTAGACGGTATTGTTGAATCTGCATCTATTAAAGTTGCAGGGGACAAGTTTGACGAGGCACTTATTAAATACATTAAAAAGAATTACAATGTGTTAATCGGTGAACGTACTGCAGAAGAACTTAAAAAAGAAGTAGGAAGCGTGTTTAACTCATACGACCACGAAATAAAGGAAATGCAAATCAAGGGAAGAAGTTTGGTTACGGGACTTCCTGAAACTATTACAATCAGTTCCGAAGAAACAAGAGTTGCTTTTGAAGAATCTGCAGATGCCATTGTGGAAGTAATTAAAAGTGTTATTGAAAAAACACCCCCTGAACTGGTTGGCGATATAAGCACTAACGGTATCGTATTAACAGGCGGTGGCTCACTGGTTAAAGGTCTTGACAAATTAATCAGTCTTCACACGGGAATAGACTGTAGGATTGCTCCTGACGCAGTTTCCTGTGTTGCTTTAGGAACCGGTAAAGCGTTGTCATTTATGAATAGTCTTCAGGAAGTAAGAATAGATAAATATCAGATTTAACGGAGGTAATTATGAAAATTTTTAAAGAATTTAAAGAGTTTGCATTTAAGGGAAACGTAATTGATATGGCAGTCGGTGTTGTTGTCGGTACTGCTTTCTCAAAAATCGTAACATCTTTGGTTAATGACGTAATTATGCCTCTTATCGGAAGCATCACTTCTGGAAAACAGTTTACAAATCTGCAACTGGTTCTTAATGAAGAACAGGGGGCAGCAATTCTTTACGGTAATTTTATTCAAAATATTGTAGACTTTTTCATTATTGCAGTTTGCGTTTTTGCTTTTGTTAAAATCATGAGTAAATTAAAACCAAAAAAAGAGCCTGAACCACCTGCACCAAAAGGTCCTACAACAGAAGAATTGTTAACAGAAATCCGCGATTTACTTAAAAAATAACTTTGTTCTAATTGTTATAATCTTGGAATAGTATTAACTAAAAGATTATAACAGGAGAGTGAAGGTTTTGGAAAATCTACTTATGAATAACAAGGCGGAATTAACCGGTGAATTAGTCAGCGAGTTTTTATACAGTCACGAAAGTTTTGGAGAAACGTTTTACATATTTACTGTAAAAGTGCCAAGATTGTCCGATTGTGTTGATTACATAAATGTAACTTCGTCCGCTGATTTACTGTCCCAGTCTGATTATAAAATTGGCGACATTCTTCATATTTGCGGTCAGTTCCGTTCCTACAACAATTATTCAGGTGTAGGAAGTAAACTTGTACTAACTTTGTTTGCCAAATCAATCTTTTTGGCACCCCCTGATTTTAATTACGTAAATCAGGTGGAACTTGACGGATATATTTGCAAACCCCCTATGTATCGGACCACGCCTTTCGGCAGGGAGATTACCGATATTTTACTTGCGGTTAACAGAACGCATAATAAGTCTGATTATATTCCCTGCATAGCCTGGGGTAAAAATGCAAGAATTACAAAGGATTTCGATGTTGGCAGTCACGTTAATATTTTAGGACGTATGCAAAGCAGACAATATCAAAAAAGAATTGACGACAATAATGTGGTTACAAAAACTGCCTACGAAATTTCCGTAAACAAAATAGAAAATTTAGAATAAAAAATCCCGTTAAGGGATTTTTTTATTATGTAAAAACATATAACTAGATTTTCTGTGAAATGGACTTTTCGTTGAAATCTCAAAGAGAAATTGAATTGTAAAGGCATTTTTATATGCATAATTGGTTGTGTTGCAAAGTTGCACACATTATAAGCAATATTAGAGGTTTTATAAAATTTCTTTAGTATTTTTATATAATATAGGGGAGTTTTCATAAAAAGATGTTGAAATAATATAAAATATGTTGTATAATGTTTTTGTCGGAGAAATCTGACAAAAGGTAAGACTGAAAACAGTGTAAAAGCTGGGCGGTTATGCTATCATCTCCATGAAAGGAGGTGGTTGCTATGGAGAATGAATACATAATTTCTTTTATGATTCTTCTTTTACTTTTAGTAATTTCCATAAAAAAATAACGCCCACCGCCAAGTAGTGCGTTATTTTTTATAAACGATATTTATTTGGCATAACCGTTTGAGGTTTTACCTTTTTTCTATGATCATTATAATACACAGACTGTATTTTGTCAACTATTTTTAGAAAACTTTATCCGAAAGTGTTAGTTAAAAAGTGTTGGAAAAGTGCAGAAGAATTTCCGACCACGCATTTTTGCTGATTTTGCCCCCTAAAAAGTATAGTTTTTTAGAAAAAAGCATAAGGGGGGAATGGTCAAAAGTGTCGGGTTTTTCCTTCTTCAAGGATATCCACCAGACGGAGATAACCCGAACAGGGCATTTTGCCGAAAATGTCGAAAAAGGCTTGTCAAATCGTACTAAATGTGATATACTGTGTATGCTACACAAATGCATAAGACTATTTTTCATAGGGAAAATAACCTTTGTAAAAAGGTGTTTTCTCTCTTACTCATTCCTGTGAAAAATAGGTAGAGCATTGTGTAGCAACAATCGAGGGACTGCACTTTTTTGGTGTGTTCCAAGATTGGGACACACTTTTTTATTATTTTATGTAGGAGGAATGAAAAATGGGATTTTTTTCATTAAAGCAAACTTGTTCTGTCTGCGGGAATGATTGTGGATTAAATAGGTTTCAAATCAAAGATAAGGGATGGGTTTGTCCTAAATGTTTTAAGGACGCTGGACTAAATGCGGCAACACCAATTAGAACAATGTCCGCAGAGGATATTAAGACCATTATTAACAAAAGAAAAATTGATGCAGATAAACTTTTATCCTTTACAATCACAAAAGAAATCGGGAATTACTTAAAAATTGACGAAAACAATAAGCAATGGTATATTCCAGATGGTCTGTTTGGCAAAACCAAAAATCCAAGAATACACTCCTATGATGATGTATTAGATTATGAATTGCTCGAAGA
>JAGCLT010000045.1 GCA_017646825.1 Clostridia bacterium
AGTAATCATAAATCCGTCCTGACGGGGAACGCCGTTTATTTTACCCCCAAGACCTACGATTATATTACGAAGTGCTCTGTCGTTCATATCAACAACTCTTTTGAACACAATTGAATTTACGTCAATTTTAAGAGCATTCCCCTGATGTATGTGATTATCTATCATTGCACAAAGAAGGTTGTTTGCAGCAGAGATTGCGTGCATATCACCTGTGAAATGCAGGTTAATGTCATCCATAGGAACAACCTGAGCGTAACCGCCGCCTGCGGCACCGCCTTTAACACCCATAACGGGGCCCATTGACGGCTCACGAAGTGCAATTATCGCTTTTTTACCCATTTTATGAAAGGCCTGTCCAAGACCTACTGTTGTGGTTGTTTTGCCTTCACCTGCAGGAGTAGGGTTGATTGCTGTAACCAAAATTAATTTTCCGTCTTTATTATTCTGTGTTTTTTTGATAAGTTCGTCTGAAAGTTTTGCTTTGTATTTGCCGTAAAATTCAAGCATATCTTTATCTATGCCGATAGTTTTTGCCACCTCTTCAATAGGTAACATTTTTGCATTCTGCGCTATTTGAATGTCAGTTAACATCTACAAATCTCCCCTCATTATGTTTATTTATTTTAACCTTGCCGTTTGTGGCGTCGGTCAGTTTCTCACTAAAATCCGTAATATGATACGGAACGTAACATTTTACAGTTACCTTGTCCGTGTATTGTGTTTCTCCCAAAATACAACCGTATGACATTATTTCGTTTTGTATCTTGCCAAGGAGTGTATAATCCGCATCTATTTCGTAACAGTAGCAGTACATTCTCTCTAATATTCCGCTTGTATCAACGCCCATTTTTGCAGATTTGGAATATGCACGAACGAGGCCTCCTGCACCAAGGAGTGTTCCGC
Organism: Clostridia bacterium; assembly: GCA_017646825.1. Taxonomy (GTDB): domain Bacteria; phylum Bacillota; class Clostridia; order Monoglobales; family Firm-18; genus RGIG1864. The sequence goes on from JAGCLT010000045.1 coordinate 904, forward strand.
CGAAATACCTTGTTACTACAAGGCACACGTCAACCAAATCTTCTTTTAGTATAACGTCTAAAACTGGTACCCCTGCCGTGCCTGACGGCTCACCGTCATCACTGTAACGCCTGATGTTATTCTCTTTTAAAACATAGGCATACACGTTATGTGTGGCGTCATAATGTTTTTTACTTATTTTTGCTATAAAGTCAAGGGCTTGTTGTTCATTTGTGACAGGACAGGCATAGCAGATAAATCTTGATTTTTTCTCGATGAACTCGCAGTTGTCCTCTTTTTTGATTGTTTTGTAATTATATAATATAATCATTCACCAACCTTTTTGTCTGTTGGTCTATAATAATCTCAAGTTCAGTACCCTTTTCGGTATGGTTTTCACTGAGGATTTTTGCATCTTTGTAAAGAACTGAAATTATATTTCCTTTATCATAGGGGATTAACACCTTTAGTTTCACACGCTGATAAGGTGAAATTTCTACTATTTTATTTAAAAGGCCGTCAACATTGTGACCTGTCTTTGCGCTTATTAATATGTGAGGGCTGTCGAGTCCGATAACATCGGGAGCACCTTTGTCGCACTTATTAAACACCGTAATTGTAGGCTTGTTGTCTGCTTTTAATTCTTTTAACAGTTGTTGTGCAACAGTTATATTGTTTGCCATCTCAGGAGATGTGCCGTCAACAACGTGTATTAGCATATCCGCAACTACCGCTTCTTCAAGAGTTGATTTAAAAGCGTTTATCAAGTGGTGTGGCAGTTTCCTTATAAAGCCAACGGTATCAGTCAGTACCGCATTTGTGCCGTCAGGCAAAGTAAGTTTTCGGGAAGTGGGGTCTAAAGTTGCAAACAACTTGTCCTCAGCCAGTACCCCTGCATCAGTAAGATAATTTAAAAGAGTTGACTTTCCCGCATTGGTATAGCCAACAATGGCTATTTGCAAAACGCCCTCTTTAATACGTTTTTTACGCATTGTTTGTCTGTTTTTTTCAACTTCCGCTAATTCTTGTTTAAGTGCAGAAATTCTGTTTCTTATATGACGTCTGTCAGTTTCAAGTTTTGTTTCACCGGGGCCTCTTGTACCGATACCGCCGCCCTGACGGGATAGATTTACAAAGGAGCCGGTAAGACGTGACAGATAATATTTTAGTTGTGCAAGTTCAACCTGAAATTTACCCTCTGCTGTTTTTGCTCGGGAAGCGAAAATATCAAGAATAAGAGAACTTCTGTCCATTACTCTGACTTCGAGAAGTTCTTCAAGATTTCGTATCTGTGTGCCTGTTAATTCGTCATCAAATATAGCGATTTCTACGTCATTATCAAGGCAAAAAAGGCGAATATCATTCGCCTTTCCTTCTCCAATATATGTTGCGCTGTCGGGAGTTTGCTTATTTTGCACAAAACGGCCCACACATACTGCTCCTGCGGTATGTGCAAGTAATTCCAATTCATCAAGTGATTGTTCGGTACAGTCGTTTATTTCGTCACCGTTTCCTGTGTGCACTCCGACAATTACTACAGAACTTTGTTTTTTTTCTGTGTCAAAAAGTTCCATTAATTAAATTCCTTTTCTAATATACTCATTACTTTGTCTGCATCTGAATAATCTACAAGTACAGATATTTCCACATCTGAAGTAGTTATTAATTTTATGTGCAAATCGTTATTGCTAAGAGCAGTAAACAATTTCCCTGCAATACCGCTTTCGGTTTTTAAAATCTCGCTGAATATTGTGATTTTGGTGTTGCCGCCGTTTATTTCTGTTACCAAACCGTCTTGGGTTTTTTTGATGTTTCCGACTGTTGTAAGGGTTTTTGAAAGGTCGGAATTATCAATGGTAAAGGAAAGATTAATTGTGTCTTTGTAAGGTGCGGTCTGGCAAATCATATCCACATTTATTTTGGATTCACCTACTGAGTTAAAAATATCTGCCAAAGCGTGAGCGGTATTTTTAACATTATTAATAGTTACCAGTACCACATCATCTATTCTGTTTAAGATAAAACTCATAAAATCACCCGTTAATCAAGTCTGTCATACTGTAAAGTCCGTTTGGTTTATTGTATAAAAACTTTGCGGCTTTTACAGCGCCTACTGCAAATACTTCTTTAGAGGTTGCCTGATGCTTTATTTCAACAACCTCGTCTGTTCCTGCAAAAATTACAGAGTGTTCGCCTACGATGTTTCCTCCGCGAACTGCGTGGATACCAATTTCTTTAGCACCGCGTTTTTTCCTTACGGAATGTCTGTCGTAAACATATTCAGTTTCAAAATCTACTGATTTTGAAATGGCGTCTGCAATAGCAAGAGCAGTACCGCTTGGTGCATCAATTTTCTGATTGTGGTGTTTTTCTATTATTTCAATATCAAAGTTTTCCTGCAAAAGTTTTGACGCTTGGGAAACAAGGTTAATAATTAAGTTTACACCAAGGGACATATTTGCAGAGAAAAACAACGGAACATCTTTTGAACAATTTTCTATGTTTGAAAGTTGTTCTTTTGCAAGACCTGTAGTTGCAATAACTGCAGGTGTTTTTGTTTTTACCGCATAAGAAATAACAGAGTCGGTACATGAGGGATGAGAAAAATCAATGATTACATCGGCTTTTCCGTTATATTCATCGCAATTTTTAAAAACGGGATACTGGAAAACCTGATTTGTATTTATATCAATACCGCAAACGATTTCGCAGTCTTTTTGATTTTCAACTAATTTGCTTATGGCATATCCCATTTTACCGTTACAGCCACATAACATTATTTTTATCATCTGTTATACCTCACTTATATTAAACCGAAATGTCTTAACTGTTCTTTTAAAAATTCTAAGTTTTTCTCTTCCATATCGTATAAAGGAAGACGAAGAGGACCTACATTCATGCCCATTAAATTCATAGCAGTTTTAACGGGAATGGGGTTTACTTCAATAAACAATGCTTTAACAAGGTCTAAAACTTTAAGTTGCAGTGCTGAGCTTTCATCAGTTTTCTTGTCAAAGAAAAGTTGACAGATGTTATGTGTGTCCTGAGGCAAAACATTTGCAAGAACTGAAATAACACCTTTGCAACCCATAGCAAGCATAGGAACAATCATATCGTCGTTTCCGATATACATATCAATTTCGTCTCCGCATTCTTTCATTACTTCCATAGCATAAGATATGTTACCGCTTGCTTCTTTAAGTCCTACAATGTTTTTGTGTTTTGCAAGTTCTTTCATACATGATACTGATATATTAAGACCAGTTCTTGATGGAACGTTATAAAGTATCATGGGAATATTTACTGCATCTGCTACAATTTCAAAGTGTTTTTGCAAACCCTTCTGAGAAGTTTTGTTATAGTATGGAGTAACAAGCAAAAGTGCATCAGCACCCAGTTTTTCAGCTTGAACCGAAAGGTTTGTGCAGTGTCTTGTGTCGTTACCGCCTGTACCTGCAATTAAAGGTACTCTTTTATTTACTTTTTTAACTGCATATTCTATAACACTTAAATGCTCTTCGTCAGGCATTGTTGCAGGTTCACCTGTTGTACCGCACACAACAATTGCATCTGTGCCGTTATCAATATGCCATTCTATCAGTTCGCCAAGTTTTTGGAAGTCAACGCCGTTCTCGTTAAAAGGTGTTACCAAAGCAACGGCTGAACCGGTAAAAACTGTGTTTTTCATAAAACCATCCCTTTCAAAAAAACATTAGTTTTTGTTCATAATTTTTTCTGCAATCTGTACTGCGTTTGTTGCCGCACCTTTTCTTATGTTATCTGCAACTACCCACAAGTTAAGTCCGTTGTCAACACTTTCGTCACGTCTTATTCTGCCTACATAAGTAGCATCTGTTCCTGTTGCTGTAATAGCCATAGGATAAATGTTGTTTTTAACATCGTCCTGTACTACGATACCTTCTGAATTTCTTAACAACTCAAATACTTCATCCAATTCGAATGGTTTCTTAAGTTCTACGTTGATTGATTCACTGTGGCTGTTAAATACCGGTACTCTTACTGTTGTTGCTGTGATTCTGATTTCATCGTCACCTAAGATTTTTCTTGTTTCGTTAACCATTTTCATTTCTTCTTTTGTGTAACCGTTGTCACAGAATACGTCAATGTGAGGAAGACAGTTACCTGCAATAGGATAAGGGAATTTTTTTGGTGCTTCGCCTTTTAAACCGTTTTCCAGATCCTGATATCCTGCAAGACCCGCACCAGATACTGCCTGATATGTTGAATAAACAACTCTTTTAATTCCGTATTTTCTGTGTAGAGGAGCAAGTGCAACCATAGCCTGAATTGTTGAACAGTTGGGGTTTGCAATAATACCGTTGTTCCATTCAATATCCTGGGGGTTAACTTCGGGAACTACCAAAGGAACTTTGGGGTCCATTCTCCACGCACTGCTGTTGTCAATTACGATACAACCTTTACTTGCTGCAATAGGAGCAAATTTTTCTGAAGTACTGCCACCTGCAGAGAATAATGCAATATCAATACCTCTGTCAAATGAATTTTCAGTTAATTCTTCAACAACATATTCTTTACCCATAAATTTTATTTTAGAACCTGCTGAACGGGCAGATGAAAACAAATAGTAATTCTCTACCGGCAGATTTTTCTCTTCCAACACTTTTAAGAATGTTCTTCCAACCATTCCTGTTGCGCCTACAACTGCAACATTATACTTTTTCATTACATATTCCTCCAAACTAATTTTTTCATACTTATATATTACCATTTTTCGCTTTTTATGTCAAATGTTTTTGTCATAAAATTGTAAGTAGATTTTTGTAAATTTTTGTGCTATAATGATAAATAGGTGATTTTGATGAAAAAATTAATGTTGATATTTACTATAATTTGTATTTGTTTTACCGTAAATGTATATGCGGAAGAAGATGTCATTATTCGCGTAGGACTTTATTACGGCTCAAGTGCAAAAGACTCCGTGGAAATTAATGTTGACGGAGAAATTACTACATACTATCCCGACGATATAGACGGACAAGTTGATATTGTGCCCGAGGAATTTGTAAAAGTAAACACCTCTCAGTATCGCGGTTCTATCCGCCTTGTACGAAATTCAGACAACAAAATAAACATAATCAATGTTGTTGATATTGAGGACTATTTAGCGTCAGTTATTTCCAAGGAAATGTCACCGTATTTTGAAGAAGAAGCATTAAAGGCCCAGGCGGTTGCTTCAAGAACTTACGCTATGGCTCACCTTAACAAACATAAAAACGACGGATTTGATGTGTGTCAGTACATACACTGTCAGGTATATGGCGGAGTTTCAATGGAGAACCCGAAAACCACCAAAGCGGTTGATGACACAAAAGGACAGGTTATTAAATACGACGGACAACTTATAAGTGCCGTTTATTCCGCATCAAGCGGAGGTTATACGGAAAGTGCGGTAAACGTGTGGGGGAACGATATCCCCTATTTACAGGCAGTTTCCGACGAGCATGAGGAAGAAGATGTATTCGGACACAAGTGGACTTACGAACTTACTGTTTCAAAAGCCACGGAAATTATGGAGAGTAAGGGCTACGAAATCGGCACAGTTACTGACATAGTGATAAACGAAACAACAGAGCGCGGTGTCGTGACAAAAATGACGATTAAAGGCACAAAAGGCGAAAAAGTGTTTAAAAAGGAAAGTTGCAGAGGAGTTTTTCCTAATCACACCATAAGCCAGGCGTTTACAGTTACGCCTGTTGGTGAAAATACTACCATATACACAACCTCTGGAGTAGCTAATAAAAGCGAGATGTATATTTTGTCAGCGAATGGATTAAGCAAAAGCATTTTAAACTCAGTATCTTTCCTTGACAAAAAAGGAGTTCATTCTGTGCCACAAACCAATTATACTAAATTTGTGTTCGAGGGAAGAGGATACGGGCATCTGGTAGGAATGAGCCAGAATGGTGCGAACGGAATGGCAAAACAGGGTTACGATTACGTACAGATACTTACACATTATTATCAAGGGACTGAAATAGATTGAAATTAAGTGAATTTGATTACCAATTACCACAGGAACTGATTGCACAAAAACCATTACAGCAAAGAGACAGTTCCAGAATGCTTGTTATGGACAAAAACACAGGGGAACTTACCCACAGGCATTTTTACGATATTTTAGAATATTTAAACGAGGGCGACTGTCTTATATTAAACAACAGCCGTGTTATTCCTGCACGTCTTTTCGGGGTAAGAGAGGACACAGGATCACCCATTGAGTTTCTACTGTTAAGCAGAAAAGAAACAGATGTATGGGAAGTAATATTAAAACCGGGTAAGAAAGCTAAAATAGGAAAAAGATTTGTATTTGGTGAGGGAAAACTGAAAGCGGAAGTTATAGATATTGTAAACGACGGAAACAGACTTGTAAGATTTGAATACGAAGGTCTTTACGAAAATATAATTGACGAAATAGGCGAAATGCCCCTGCCACCATATATAAAAGAGAAGTTGCAGGATAAGGAACGCTACCAGACTGTTTATTCCAAAATTGACGGTTCTTCTGCAGCACCTACGGCAGGTCTTCATTTTACCGAAGCATTACTGGAAAAAGCAAAACAAAAAGGTGTAAATGTTGGTTTTGTGACTTTGCACGTTGGTCTTGGAACATTCAGACCTGTTAAAGAAGATGTTGTTGAAAATCACAAAATGCACAGCGAGTTTTATGAACTGTCTCAGGAAACGGCAGACTTGATTAACAATACTAAAAAAAGCGGAAACAAAGTTGTTGCGGTGGGCACCACTACCTGCAGAACTCTGGAAACTGTTGCACAAAAAGGTGAACTTAAAGCAAGTACGGGGTGGACTGATATTTTCATTTACCCGCCTTATGAATTTAAAGTAATTGACAGGCTGATTACCAATTTTCACCTGCCTCAGTCAACGTTGCTTATGCTTATAAGTGCATTTGCGGGAAAAGAAAACGTGTTTAATGCCTACGAAGAAGCGATTAAAGAACAATACCGTTTCTTTAGTTTCGGCGATGCTATGTTTATTATGTAAAGGAGCAAATTATGTTCAAGTTACACACAAAAGAAAATAATGCAAGACGTGGAGAATTTGTTACTCCTCACGGCACTGTCCAGACTCCTGTATTTATGAATGTAGGAACTGTAGGGGCAATAAAAGGTGCAGTATCGTCCCTTGACCTTAATGATTTAAAGTGTCAGGTGGAGTTATGTAACACATATCATCTGCATTTGCGTCCCGGGGACAAAACCGTTAAGGAATTAGGGGGACTTCACAAGTTTATGAACTGGCAAAAACCCATACTTACCGACAGCGGCGGTTTTCAGGTGTTTTCCCTTTCAAACTTAAGAAAAATAAAAGAAGAGGGAGTATATTTTGCATCTCATATTGACGGACACAAGATTTTTATGGGTCCCGAAGAAAGTATGCAAATTCAGAGCAATCTTGCCTCAACCATTGCTATGGCATTTGACGAGTGTGTTGAAAACACGTCGCCTTACGACTACGTTTCTGCATCTGCCAACAGAACTGTAAGATGGCTTGAAAGATGTATAAAAGAAATGAAAAGGCTTAACTCTCTTGATGATACTATTAACAAACAGCAAATGCTTTTTGGCATAAATCAGGGTGGAACGTACAAAGATTTGCGAGTAGATAATATGAAAAAAATTGCAGACCTTGACTGTAACGGCTTTGCAATCGGCGGTCTTGCGGTGGGAGAGTCAACAGAGGTAATGTATGACATTATTGAAACCGTTGAGCCTTATATGCCAAAAGATAAGCCAAGATATTTAATGGGCGTGGGCACTCCTGCAAATATTTTAGAAGCAGTTGACAGAGGTGTTGATTTCTTCGACTGCGTTATGCCAAGCAGAAATGCACGTCACGGATGTCTTTTTACATCTAAAGGAATAATAAATATAAACAACAGCAAGTACGAAAAAGACGACAGTCCCATAGACGAAAACTGTGATTGTCCTACCTGTCGTAATCATTCAAAGGCATATTTAAGGCATTTGTTAAAAGCAAACGAAATGCTTGGTATGCGACTTGCGGTAATGCACAATCTTTATTTCTACAACAATATGATGGAGGAAATAAGAAACGCCCTTGACAATGGCAATTTTGCAACTTATAAAAAGGAAAAACTGGAAACAGTAAGCACCAGAATATAAAAAATAAACCTCTCGAAAGAGAGGTTTATTTTTTATATTCCTGTTAAATCAAATGGTGGTGTATATATTTTTTTGGCACTTTTCTTGTCTTGCATATAACTGTCTGCAAAGCCCAAATCAAGAGCTTCGTCAATAACTCTGTTGTATTCAAGACTTGTGATTTTTCTGTTTAGTTCTTTAAATGGCAATTCTTTATAAGGAGTATATTGGCTCATAATACTTAATATAAACTTGCCTGTGCCGTAACGTTGTTTTAAAAATCTTAAAAGATTTATACTGTCATCTTTGTGGCCCGGTAAAACCATGTGTCGCACAATTACCCCTGATTTTAAAAGTCCGTTTTGGTCTTTTACAGGCTTTGGTTTTTGCGTAAGCATTTCGTCAAGGGCAGAAATTGCAATTTCAAAATAGTCTTTTGCATTACTGTATTTTTCTGCCAACGAATTATCATAATACTTAATGTCTGTTAAATAAACGTCAACATAATTCTTGGCATACTTTAACGAGGACACTTTTTCATACCCACCGCAGTTATACACAACGGGAATTTGCAGTTTATCTTTTACAAGGTCCAATGCTTTTGCTATCTGCAAGAGATAGTGGGAGGGAGTAACAAGGTTAATGTTGTGTGCCTTGTTTTCCTGCAATTTAATAAATATATCTGCCAATTCTTTTACGGTTATTTCTTTGCCGAAAAGATGGTGGCTTATTTTTTCGTTCTGGCAGTAACAACAACGAAGATTGCACCCCGAAAAGAATACTGTTCCGCTGCCGTTTGTTCCGCTTATGCAGGGTTCTTCCCACAAGTGTAGAGATGCTCTTGCAACTTTTACAGTATTTGCAGTACCGCAAAAACCCACGGTTTCATCTCTATTAATATTGCAATTTCTCGGACATATATTACAGTTCATATTATTTGATTACATAGATAGTCATTTCTGCTAATTTTCCGTCTATTTCGCGGGCTACAACAAAGGCGGTTGTAACCTGCTCAGAGCCAAGGTAAATGTTTCCGTCTTCAAATTCCAATGCTTCCTTATCGTCTATATACAGGTTATTTCTTTCGTTTGCACCTGTGTAGTAGAAATATGTTTCTGCATCGGATTTTGCTGCGAAATCAAGACCGAAAGAGCCTGTTGATTTGGCATTGTCTTTTAATGTAACAGTATTTCTTTCGATGCTTTCTATTTCGCCAAAATAGTATTTTGATTTATTGCTTGTGGTGTTAACTTCTGTCATATATTCTGTGCCGAAATTAACTGTGCTTCCATCGCAGGTTGCAAGAATTCTTACAGATTTAACAAAGTTTTTGTTGTTGAAAACAGGGATTATTGTATCTCCTCTTTTTACTTCCTGGTCAAAACTTTCAGTTGAAAGGAATGTTACGTCTTTTTCTGTTTTAATTCCGTTAATCTGTTTTACTTCGTTTCCGTTATCATTAGTTGTAAGTGATACTGATGATACGGGAATAAAGTTACTTACAGTTACCTTTTCTTCTTCAACTTCTGGAACTTCAGGTTCAACTTTTTCTTCTTCAACAACTGTTTCATAAGATACTTTTAGAAGTTTTGCAAATTCTGCTCTTGTAAGCGGAATGTCAGGTCTTATTGTGCTGTCTTCATAACCTATTGCAATTTCTTTTTCTTTTGCAAATGCAACGGCAGTTTTTGCGTAATCGGAAATTTTGTATGCGTCTTTATAAAAATCAACAGTGATTTCGTCCGCAGTAACCTCGCCGAATTTCGCTTTTACTATTGCATAAATTGCATCCTGTCTTGTTATTTCTGCATCAGGATTAAAGTTGTTGCCTAAGAATGGAGGCATAACGCTGTGTCCGTCTTTAATGTATGTATAATGCCAGTCTGTTTCTTTTACGTCATCAAATTCTTTTTTTTCGCTTGTTACATTAAACAAAACAGTAACAGTTTTTAATGCCTCGGCACGAGTAATGAAATCGTCAGGCTTGAATGTACCGTCGGGATAGCCGTTCATTGCTTTGACCTCTTTAGCCCATTTGATTTCCTCTGTTGCCCAGTGTCCTTGTGTATCTGCAGCGTATGCAATTGTAAACAGCATACATACCGCTAAAATTAATGAAGTAATCTTTTTCATTTTAATTCCCCCTTTTTTATTATAATAACAAAAAATCAAATAATAATCAATGGCTGACACAAAAATTTAACAAACTTGTCGCGCACTGTCGTATTTTTCGTGATAGATTAAACACAAGGAGGTGAAAAAATGAAGATAACAAATATTCCAAATCAGATAATAAGAGGTGCCTTTGCACCTGTAAACAAAGGAAAAATTGACACTATTGTTTTGCACCATATGGCACACAAAACTGCAGGTGTGAAAGAGGTTGAAAGGTGGCACATAAATAACGGCTGGACCGCTATCGGCTACAACTATTTTATTTGTTTTGACGGCACGATTTATAAAGGCAGAGGGTTAAATGTGGGAGCAGGTGTGGCAAATCACAACAGCCACATAATAAGCATCGGTTTTCAGGGTGATTACCATTCAGCAAAAGTTTCTATGCCTGACAGTCAGTTTAACAGCGGTGTGGAACTTATTTCCTATTTGCAAAGCATACTGCCCAATGCAAAAAAGGTAGAGGGGCACAGATACTTTGGCGGGTCTGTATGCCCCGGGACGTATTTCCCACTTGAAGAAATGAAAAAACTAAAGAAAAGAGGTGAAACTATGGAAAAAACATATAATAAGGTTAACGATTGCCCTGACTGGTCACGGGCAACCGTGCAAAAATTAATTGGCAAAGGTTACTTAAAGGGCGACGAAAACGGCAACCTTGGTCTTAATGACACAATGATTAAAATTCTTGTTATTAACGACAGAGCAGGAATTTACGGAAATTAATAAAAAACTATTGACAAGTGTTCGTTTATTATGTATAATTGTAAAGTACTTTTGCTTTACAGCGTGTGTGAGGTGTGCTTATGAGTAAAAATCTTGATATAATAATGCTTTATGATTTTTATCACGATATGTTAACAGATAAGCAGGCGGAAGTTATAGATTTGTACTATAACGAGGACCTTTCACTTGCAGAAATAAGCGAACATTTGTCAATTACCCGTCAAGGTGTGAGAGATAATATAAAACGTGCTGAAAACATACTTCTGGAACTGGAAAGCAAAATAGGTGCTTTGTCAAGATACCAAAAGCAACGGGGTGAAGTTTTAAAGGCAAAGGACATTGCATTAAAGCTTCTTGAAAACACGGGTGGCGAAGTACATAGTGAAATTGAAAAAATATATACGTTGTTATGCGGAATAGAGGAATAAAATGAGCAACTTATCTGAGAAACTGCAAGGTGTTTTTAAAAAGTTAAGAGGCAAAGGTAAAATATCCGAAGCAGACTTGAAAGAGGGCATGCGAGAGGTAAAACTTGCGCTTTTGGAGGCAGACGTTAACTTTAAAGTGGTAAAGGAATTTATCGCTTCTGTTACGGAAAGAGCATCAGGCGCAGAGGTTATGGAATCTCTTACTCCCGGACAACAGATAGTTAAAATAGTAAACGAGGAATTAACCGCACTTATGGGCGGTGAAAATGCAAAAATCAGTATATCATCAAAACCGCCGACGGTTATTATGATGACAGGTTTGCAGGGTGCAGGTAAAACTACCACCGCAGGAAAACTGGGCGGTATGTTTAAAAAACAGGGAAGACGTCCTTTACTTGTTGCTTGTGACGTTTACAGACCTGCGGCAATTGACCAGTTATGCGTTGTTGGTGAAAAACTTGAAATCCCGGTATTTAAAATTCCCGAAAGCAAAAATCCCGTTGATATTTCAAAACAGGCTATAGAACACGCCAAAAAGTACGGCAACGATATAGTTATTATTGATACTGCCGGACGACTTCATATTGACGAAGATTTAATGCAGGAGTTAAAGAACATTAAAAGTTCTGTTAACATAAATGAAACATTGCTTGTGGTTGATGCTATGACAGGTCAGGACGCATCAAACGTTGCCGAAAGTTTTAACTCACAGTTGGAAATCGACGGCGTAATTCTTACAAAATTAGACGGCGATGCCCGAGGCGGTGCGGCGTTATCAGTAAGAAAAATCACAGGCAAACCAATTAAGTTTATTGGTGCAGGAGAAAAACTTGAAGACTTTGAGCCCTTTTATCCTGACAGAATGGCGTCAAGAATTCTTGGAATGGGCGATGTTTTGTCTTTGATTGAAAAGGCAGAACAGGCATTTGACGAAAAGAAAGCTTTAGAGTTGGAAGAAAAACTTCGCAAACAGCAGTTTGACCTTGATGATTTTTTAGACCAGATGGAGCAAATGAAAAAAATGGGTCCTTTAGAAAATCTTCTTGGTATGATACCAGGTGTTGATGCAAAAGCACTTCAGGGTGCAACAGTTGATGAGAAGAAACTGGCTCACATTGAAGCAATAATTAAGAGTATGACAAAAAAAGAACGTTCCAATCCGTCAATTATAAATTCCAGCAGAAAAAGAAGAATTGCGGCAGGAAGCGGAACAAACGTTCAGCAGGTTAACGCTTTACTAAAACAGTTTGAGCAGATGCAGAAAATGGTTAAACAGTTTGGTAAAATGAACAAAAAAGGTGCCTTTAGGAAAATGAAATTTCCTTTAGCATAGATTAATTAATTTCGGAGGTGAATTTAAGATGGCAGTAAAAATTCGTTTAAAGAGAATGGGTGCTAAAAAAAGTCCTTTTTACCGTGTTGTAGTTGCTGACTCAAGATATCCACGTGATGGTCGTTTTATCGAAGAAATCGGCACATACAATCCTTTGACAGACCCTTCAACAATCAACATTGACAAAGAAAAAGCAGAAAAATGGATTAAGAACGGTGCACAACCTACAGAAACCGTAAAGAAATTGCTTAAAGAATGCTAAGAAGCAAAAGGAGTATTAATCTATGAAAGAACTATTGGAGTTTATTGCCAAATCACTTGTTGATGACAAAGACGCCGTAACAGTTACTGAAAGTGAAACAGAAACTACAATAACTTTGGAACTGCGCGTGTCTGAAGGTGATATGGGCAAGGTTATCGGCAAACAGGGAAGAATTGCAAAAGCAATTCGTACCGTTATCCGTAGTGCTTCTGCTAAAACGGGTAAAAAGGTTATTGTTGATATTATATAAGTAAGGGGAGGAAACTTAATTGTTTTCTTCCCTAAAATGCTTTTTTGAAGAGGAGATTTTTATGCTTGAAATCGGGAAAATTGTGAATACACACGGCTTAAAAGGTGAAATGAAAATTGCACCCTGGTGTGATGGTTTTGACTTTTTTAAGCAGGTAAAAACTGTATTTATTAACGAAAAACAGTACGAAATCACAAATTCCCGTCAGCAAAAAAACCTGTTTATTATTAAACTTTCCGGAGTTGATTCTATTGACGATACTCCGGGGTTTATAAACAAGGTGGTTTATGCAAAAAAATCAACTTTACCCAAACTTCCCGAAAACACCTATTACATTGTTGATTTAATAGGTCTTGGCGTTTACAATGACGGCGAGTTGTTGGGGGAAGTGCAGGAGGTTTTGCAGTTAAAGGCAAATGACGTCTATGTTGTAAAATCCGGGGACGGAAAAGAAATACTTGTTCCTGCAATCAAAGAAGTAGTTAAAAATATAAGTATCGACAGTAAAAGAATTGATGTTTGCCTGATGGAGGAATACAAAGATGAGAATTGATATTCTTACTTTATTCCCCGAAATGGAAGATAATATTTTGTCGGAAAGCATAATTGGAAGGGCTAGGGCAAACAATAAAATAGAGATAAATTGCATTAACATTCGCGACTTTTCTAAGGACAAGCACCGCCGTGTTGACGATTATCCATACGGCGGAGGTATGGGAATGGTAATGCAACCCCAACCAATTTACGATGCCTATAAAAGCATTGTTGACAGTTGTGAAACAAAGCCCACGGTTATTTATATGTCTCCCCAAGGCAAGGTGTTTAATCAGGAAATTGCAAAAGAACTTGCAGGTTACGAACACATAATATTGCTTTGCGGACATTACGAGGGCGTTGACGAAAGAATTATCGAAGAAATAGTTGACTTTGAATTGTCAATCGGTGATTACGTGCTGACCGGCGGTGAACTTCCTGCAGCAGTTGTTGCTGACTGTGTGGCACGGCTTGTGCCGGGCGTATTATCTGATGATATGTCATTTATTGATGAGTCTCATTACAATAATTTGCTTGAGTATCCTCAATACACAAGACCGCCTGAATTTATGGGCAGAAAAGTACCCGAGGTGCTTTTAAGCGGTCATCACAAAAACATTGAGGCGTGGAGAAAAGAACAGAGTATTAAAAGAACAAAAACAAAAAGACCTGATTTAATAGGTGGAAAAAATGAATAAAATCGGTATTTTGGGAGGAACATTCGACCCCATTCACAACGGTCATCTGTATATGGCAGAACTTGCTATGGAACAGGCAGACCTTGATGAAGTTATTTTTGTCCCAACGGGTACTGTTCCTCATAAAGACAACAGCGGAATAACAGGAAAAAAGCACAGATATAATATGGTTTTATGTGCAGTAAATGAATATGAAAATTATATGGTATCGGATATAGAGATAAACCGTGACGGTGTGTGCTATACCTATGAAACCTTAAAGGTTCTTTCAAAGAAGTATAAAAACGACAAGTTGTACTTTATTGTAGGTGCAGACTGTGTTTTTGACATTGACGAGTGGAAAGAGCCGGGGGAAATATTTAAGTATGCCACCCTTTTAGTTATCAACAGAAAGTCGGATACCTGTTTTAATATAAAAGAAGAGTGCCAAAAGGTACAAAAACGGTACGGCGGTGAAATAGTGCTGTTAGACGGATGCGGTCCCGAAATTTCTTCAACTATGATACGGGAAGCATTAAAGAAAAACGAAAACACAGAAGAATTTATACCAAAGTGTGTTTATGATTACATTGCAATAAATGATTTATATAAAAAGGACTAACGAAAAATGGATTACGAAAAATACATTGAAAAATTAATGTCCCCAAAAAGATACAGGCACAGTCTGGGTGTAAGGGATATGGCTGTATCTCTTGCGGAAAAATACGGTGCAGACAAAGAAAAAGCATATCTGGCGGGACTTTTGCACGACGTAGTAAAAGATTTTTCTTACGAAGAAATGATAGACTATGCCAACAAGAACGGGTTTAAGCTTGAAGAGTTTATTATAAAAGAGCCAAAACTTTTGCATGCCGTGGTAGGTGCTTATTATGTAAAGCTGGAATTGGGCATAGACGACCCTGAAATTTTTGACGCAATATACTATCACACCACATCAAAAGCAGAAATGCCGCTTCTTACAAAGATTATATACATTGCAGATGCTATTGAATGCAACAGAGACTACCCTGAGGTTGAAAGCATAAGAAAAAAAGCTTTTGAAAAGTTGGACGAAGCAATTTTTATGGTTTTAAAATACACAATTTTAAAACTTGTTTCATCAAACAGAATGTTACATACTGAAACAGTAAATGCAATGAATCATTTTTTAATGAAAGGATGTAAAATATGAGTCTGGAAATGGTTAAAACCGCAGTAAAAGCGTTAGATTCAAAAAAAGGAAACGATATTCAGGTAATAGATATAAGAGAAGTAAGTCAGCTTGGTGATTATCTTGTTATTTGCACAGGTACTTCTTCAACCCACGTTAAAGCTCTTGCAGACGAAGTTGAGTACTGTATGGAGGGACACGAGGCAGAAGTAGGGTATCACAAAGAGGGCTATGGCACAGGCACATGGGTACTACTTGATTACAAAGACATTATTGTTCACATAATGTACGGGGAAACAAGAGATTTTTACAATCTTGAACATTTGTGGTCTGACGGCAAACAAGTTGATATTTCAAAACTATTGGAGGATTAATTATGAATTACAATTATAAGGAAATTGAGAAAAAATGGCAAAACCACTGGGACGAAAACGAAACATTTAAAGCAGGAGAGGACTATTCAAAACCGAAATTTTACGGTCTTGTTGAGTTCCCCTATCCTTCAGGACACGGACTTCATGTAGGTCACCCCAGAGGTTACACTGCAATTGATATTATTTCAAGAAAGAAACGCCTTGAGGGGTATAACGTGTTGTTCCCTATGGGCTGGGACGCATTTGGTCTTCCTACAGAAAACTTTGCAATTAAAAACAACATTCATCCTGAAATTGTAACTGCCGACAACATTAAGAATTTTAAAAGACAGTTAAAAATGCTTGGTTTTTCTTTTGACTGGTCAAAAGAAATCAATACTACAGACCCCAACTACTACAAATGGACACAATGGATTTTCTTAAAATTATTTGAAAAAGGTCTTGCATACAAAACAAAAATGCCTATCAACTTCTGCACAGGCTGTAAAGTAGGTCTTGCAAACGAAGAAGTTGTAAACGGCGTTTGTGAACGTTGCGGAAGCGAAGTTGTTCAAAAGGAAAAATCACAGTGGATGCTTAAAATCACAGAGTATGCACAGCGTTTAATTGACGATTTGGACGAACTTGATTTCCTTGAAAAAATTAAATTGCAACAGAAAAACTGGATTGGCCGTTCTGAGGGTGCTGAAGTTAAATTTGCCATCAAGGACTGCGAAGATTTAATTACAGTTTACACTACAAGACCAGATACATTGTTCGGTGCTACATATATGGTATTGTCACCCGAACACGCTTTCATTGACAAATATAAAGATAAAATTGAAAATTACGACGAAGTTTTAGAATACAAGACAATGGCGTCTAAAAAGAGCGAGTTTGAAAGAGTTGAACTTGCAAAAGACAAAACAGGCGTAATGTTAAAAGGTATTACAGCAATCAACCCCGTTAACGGTGCTGAAATTCCTGTATGGATTTCAGACTATGTACTTGTAACATACGGCACAGGTGCTATTATGGCTGTTCCTGCTCACGATACCCGTGACTGGGATTTTGCTAAAAAATTCAATATGCCTATTATTGAAGTTGTTGCAGGCGGGGAAGATGTGCAAAAAGAAGCATATACCGATGTTGAAGACGGTGTTATGGTTAATTCGGGCTTCTTAAACGGAATGTCAGTTGCACAGGCTAAAACTGCAATTATTGAAGATTTGGCTAAAAAAGGCGTAGGCGTTAAAAAGGTTAACTTCAAACTTCGTGACTGGGTATTCTCAAGACAAAGATATTGGGGTGAGCCAATCCCTCTTGTATGGTGCGACAAGTGCGGTTGGGTACCTGTACCTTACGAACAGCTGCCTTTAACATTGCCAAAAACCGAGCATTTTGAACCGGGTGAAGACGGGGAGTCACCGCTTGTTAAACTTACAGACTGGGTTAATACAACTTGCCCGAAATGCGGCGGAGAAGCAAAAAGAGAAACAGATACTATGCCTCAGTGGGCAGGTTCTTCATGGTATTTCTTAAGATATATAGACCCTGATAATAATGATGAATTAGCATCACAGGAAAAACTAAATTACTGGTTACCCGTTGACTGGTACAACGGCGGTATGGAGCACACAACACTTCACTTGTTGTACTCAAGATTCTGGCACAAAGCGTTATTTGACATCGGTGCAGTTCCCACAAAAGAGCCTTATTTCAAGAGAACATCACACGGTATGATTTTAGGCGAGAACGGCGAAAAAATGTCAAAATCAAGGGGTAATGTAATTAACCCTGATGATGTTGTAAATGATTACGGTGCAGATACATTCAGAGCATACGAAATGTTTATCGGTGCTTTTGACCAGGCAACACCATGGTCAATGAATGGTGTTAAAGGTTGTTACAAGTTCTTAGAAAGAGTATGGAATTTGCAGGACATTTTAGTTGACGATATGTCATATTCAACCGAACTTGAATCAGAAATGCACAAAACAATCAAAAAGGTTACAACAGATATTGATAAAATGAAGTTTAATACTGCAATCGCTTCACTTATGGCACTTATTAACGAGGTAAGCAAAGCAGGTAAAATTACAAAAGGTGAATTTAAAACATTTATTACTTTGTTAAACCCCATAGCACCTCATATTACAGAAGAATTATGGGAAATTGCAGGTTTTGAAGGTCACATTACAGATTCTTCATGGCCGCAGTATGATGAGGAAAAAACAAAAGACGACACTTATGAAATAGTTGTTCAGATTAATGGTAAGATTAAGAGCAAAGTAGTTATTTCCGCAACTGCAACTAAAGACGAAATAGAAAAAATTGCTCTTGCTGATGAGAAAATTGCAGAACTTATCAGCGGGAAAGATGTAGTAAAAACCATTGTTATTCCTAATAAGTTGGTTAATATTGTTGTTAAATAAAAGGAGAAAGTATTACAATGCCAATTACCGACATTCTAAACAAAAATGCAGATTTATATCCCGATGACGTTGCGTTGGTGGAGATAAATCCAAAATATGAAAATCAGTCTAAAACGACCTGGCGTGAGTATTCATTGATTGAATCAAGCCAAAATGAGTCATACAGAACTGAAATAACCTGGAGTGAGTTTGACAAAAGGTCAAATCGCTTTGCTAATCTTTTACTTGCACGAGGAATAAAAAAAGGTGACAAAGTTGCTATTTTACTTATGAACTGCCTTGAGTGGCTGCCAATATATTTTGGCGTTTTAAAGGCGGGAGCAATGGCTGTTCCCTTAAATTACAGATATGCTGCAGATGAAATTGAATATTGCTTAAAACTTGCAGACTGCGATGTTCTGATATTTGGCCCTGAGTTTATAGGACGTGTTGAGGAAATATGCGACTGCATTCCAAGAGTACATACAAAACTTTATGTTGGAGACGATTGCCCAACTTTTGCAGAAAACTATTACAGCCTTGTAACTTATTGCTCTTCAAAAACTCCCATGGTTTCTATGACTGATGATGATTTGGCAGCAATTTACTTTTCATCTGGAACAACAGGTTTCCCCAAGGCAATAGTACATGCACACAGAAGCCTTATGCATGCAGTTAAGACAGAACAAAATCACCATCAGCAAACAAAGGACGACGTGTTCTTATGTATTCCTCCCCTTTACCATACAGGCGCAAAAATGCACTGGTTCGGCAGTTTTATGGTCGGCGGTAAAGCGGTGCTTTTAAAAGGTGTTAAGCCAGAGTGGATTTTAAGGGCTGTTTCAGAGGAAAAATGCACAATAGTGTGGTTGCTTGTACCGTGGGCTCAGGACTTGCTTGACGCTCTTGACAGAGGAGAAATAAATTTAGATGATTATTGTTTAGACCAATGGAGACTTATGCACATTGGAGCACAGCCTGTTCCCCCCAGTATGATTAAACGCTGGAAAACTGTTTTCCCGAACCATAAATATGATACTAACTATGGACTTAGTGAATCTATAGGTCCCGGTTGCGTTCACCTTGGTATGGATAATATTGACCATGTTGGTGCTATAGGTAAGGCAGGATATGGCTGGGAAGTTAAAATAGTTGATGAGAACGGACAGCCGGTACAAAAAGGCGATGTGGGCGAACTTGCAGTTAAAGGCCCCGGCGTAATGCTATGCTATTACAAGGATGAAAAGGCAACTAATGAAGTCTTAAAAGACGGCTGGCTGTTTACAGGGGATATGGCTCAGGAAGACGAAGAAGGTTTTATATATCTTGTTGACAGAAAGAAAGATGTTATTATATCAGGCGGTGAAAATCTGTATCCGGTGCAGATAGAGGATTATTTGCGTAAGAACAGTAAAATAAGCGATACTGCGGTTATCGGTTTGCCTGATGCCCGTCTTGGCGAAATTGCCGCCGCTATTATTCAGGTTAAAGAAGGGGAAACAATGACAGAAGAGGAAATCACAGGTTTCTGTCAAAAATTGCCCAGATATAAAAGACCGCACAGGTTTATTTTTGCCCCTGTGCCCAGAAATGCTACAGGTAAAATAGAAAAGCCGAAGCTGAGAAAAATGTACAGCACTGAAAATCTTGTAGCAAAGCAAAATGAAATTCAATAGGAGGTAAGGTTTTATGAAAAAACTTTTGCTTGGCAATGAAGCGGTTGCCCGTGGTATATTTGAGGCAGGTGTAAAAGTTGTTGCTTCATACCCCGGTACACCAAGTACTGAAATTACTGAAAACGTTGCAAAATATGACGAAATATATTCCGAATGGGCACCTAACGAAAAGGTTGCTGCTGAAGTTGCAATAGGCGCATCTTTTGGTGGAAGCCGTGCGGCAACATGTATGAAACACGTTGGTTTTAACGTGGCTGCTGACCCGCTTTTTACTGCTTCATATACAGGTGTTAACGGCGGTTTGGTTGTTTGTGTTGCGGACGACCCCGGTATGCACAGTTCACAAAACGAGCAGGATACCAGAATGGTTGCAATGGCGGCAAAAATCCCCGTTATTGAGCCATCAGACAGCGGCGAGTGTAAAGAGTACATAAAGCTTGCTTATGATTTAAGCGAAAAGTATGACACTCCAATTATTTTCAGACTTACAACAAGAGTTGCACATTCACAAAGTCTTGTTGAAATTTCCGACAGAGTCGAAAAAGAGTTTAAGCCATATGAAAAGAACCCCGTAAAGACTGTTATGATGCCTGCTATGGCAAAGAAACGTCACGTTTTTGTAGAACAGCGTTTAAAAGATATGGCACAGTATGCTGAAAACTGTCCTTTAAATACTGTGGAAATCAATGATACAAAAATCGGTATTATAACTTCCGGTATTTGCTACCAGTATGCAAAAGAAGCATTCCCAAATGCGTCATTCTTAAAACTTGGTATGGTTTATCCTATGCCTGAAAAACTGATTAAAGATTTTGCAAGCAAAGTTGACAAGGTTTATGTTATCGAAGAATTAGACCCTGTTATTGAAAACCATTGCAAAATTTTAGGTATAGATGTTATCGGAAAAGAACTGTTCAGTCTTCTTGGAGAATACAGTACAAACTTTATTAAAAAGGCAATAGACGGAGAAGATGTAAGCACATTTACAATAGATGAAAATGTTCCCATAAGACCTCCTGTTATGTGTCCAGGTTGTCCTCACAGAGGAATGTTCTATGTTCTTAAAAAACTTGGTATGTCAGTTTGCGGTGACATCGGTTGCTACACATTGGGAGCATTGGCACCACTGCAGAGCATTGATTTTTGCGTATGTATGGGTGCAAGTATCGGTATGGCACACGGCATTGAAAAAACAGGCAATCAGGAATTTAAAAATAAGACCGTTGCAATTATCGGTGACTCAACATTTATGCACAGCGGTATTACAGGAATAGTTGATATTGTTTACAACAAAGGCGTAAGCACAGTTATTATTCTTGATAATTCCATAACAGGTATGACAGGTCATCAGGACAATCCTACAACTGGCTTTACTATTAAAAAAGAACCTACAAATCAGGTTAATCTGGTTAAACTTTGTGAGGCTATAGGTATAAACAATGTAGTGGTTGCTGACCCATTTGATGTAGAAAACTTTGAAAAAATAGTTAAAGAAGAAGTTAAAAAGGAAGAGCCGTCAGTAATTATTTCACAAAGACCATGTGCACTGTTAAAGGGTGTTAAATTCCCGGGACCTCTTACCATTAACAAAGACAAATGCGTAAACTGCAAACAGTGTATGAAAATAGGCTGTCCTGCAATTTCATTAAAAGACGGAAAAGTTGAAATTGACAAAACACAGTGTAATGGTTGCGGTTTGTGTACTAAAATGTGTAAATTAGGTGCAATCGGAGGTGGCAACAATGAATAAAAGTATTATGATTGTAGGCGTTGGCGGACAAGGTACACTACTTGCCAGCAGAATTTTAGGTAATGTTGCTATCAAACAGGGTTTTGACGTTAAAGTTTCAGAAGTTCACGGTATGAGCCAGAGAGGCGGTAGCGTTGTTACTTATGTCCGTTACGGCGAAAAAGTGTATGCTCCAATTATTGACAAAGGCGGTGCAGATATTATCCTTGCCTTTGAACAGTTAGAAGCATACAGATACCTTGATTATCTTAAAAACGACGGCAAGTTAATTGTTAATACACAACAAATTGACCCTATGCCTGTTATAACAGGTGCAGAAAAGTATCCCGAAAACATAATAGAAAAGATAGAACAAAAAGGAGTTTCTATGATTTCTGTTGATGCAACAAAACTGGCACTTGAAGCAGGAAACGTAAAGGCAGTTAACGTGGCTTTAATCGGCGTACTTGCATCAAAAATGAACATCGACAAACAGGTGTGGCTTGATGTTATAAAAGAAACAGTTCCCGAAAAGTTTTATGAAGTAAATATAGCAGCTTTTGAACTTGGATACAACTGTAAGTAATTAATTAAAAGTTTTTTAAAAAAAGACTTGATTATTTAAAGTTTTTGTGGTATAATAAGTTTACATTATAAGGTTTTTGCAAAGAGTGGGTTTTACCCACTCTTTGTTTTATGAAGGGAGTGAAAACTGTGTCTTACTCAAAAACAGAAGAGATTGTTTTTGCACAGGGCGAATTAATTTCACAAAATTATGGTTACAGTATTTACGATGTTGAATTTGTAAAAGAGGGACCGCATAAGTTTTTGCGTGTTTATGTCTGGAGCGAAGAAGGTGTTGACCTTGATATCTGCGAAAAAATAAGCAGGGAATTAAGCGACTATTTAGACCGCGAAGACTTAATACCCGATGCTTACTTTTTAGAGGTTTCATCACCGGGTATCGAAAGAGTGCTTAAAACTGACAAACATTTCGAGGGTGCTATCGGCGAAGAAATAAAAGTTAAGGTAATAAAAGGTCAGGACAAGGAAGTTACAGGCGAACTTTTAAGTGCTGACGATATGACTGTCACTTTACTTAGTGACGGTGAAGAAGTGAAAATTGAAAGAAAAAATATTGCGAAAGCAAATGTAGTTTTTAAATTTTAACAGGGAGTGATTTTAAAAAATGAGCGAAGATTTTGTTACATTATTAGAGCAGTTTGAAAAGGAAAAAGGTATAAGCAGAGACGTACTTATTGAAGCCCTTGAACAGGCACTTGTATCTGCTTACAAAAAGAATTACGGAAGCAACAAAAACGTAAGAGTTGAAATTGACAGAAAAACAGGCAGTATGAATGTTTTTATAAGAAAAGACGTTGTAGCGGAAGTTACTGTGCCTGACTGTGAAATTTCAGTTAAAGATGCAAAGAAGATTAACCCTAAATTTGAAGAGGGCGACGTTGTTGAAGAACAGACAGTTCCACAGACTTTCGGCAGAATTGCTGCACAAACTGCCCGTCAGGTAGTTACACAGCGTATAAGAGAAGCAGAAAGAACAATGGTTTATAACGAATTTTCTGACAAGGTTAACAACATTGTTTCAGGTATTGTTCAAAGAGTGGAAAGAAAGAGCATTATGATTAATTTCGGTAATGTGGAAGCAATGCTTATGCCACAAGAACAGGTTGAAACAGATAATTACAAACCTAACCAGAGAATAAAGGTATATGTAGTTGAAGTTCAGAAAACCACAAAAGGACCGCAGATTGTTATTTCAAGAACTCATTCAGGTTTAGTCAGAAAACTGTTTGAACTTGAAGTTCCCGAAATTCAGTCCGGTATTGTTGAAATCAAAAGCATTTCAAGAGAAGCAGGTTCAAGAACAAAAATTGCGGTTTATTCAGCAGACGAAAATGTTGATCCGATCGGTGCTTGTGTAGGCTCTAAAGGAACAAGAGTTCAGAATATCGTTGATGAACTAAACGGCGAAAAAATTGATATTATTAAGTATAGCGAAAATCCTGCAGAATACATTGCTGCAGCACTTGCTCCTGCAGACGTACAAAGCGTAACAGTTGATGAAGAAAACAAAATCTGTACTGCAGTTGTTGCAAAAAGCCAGTTGTCTCTTGCAATAGGTAAAGAGGGACAAAACGCAAGACTTGCAGCAAAACTTACAGGCTGGAAAATAGATATTATTAAAGGCGAAGAAGATGATTAATTTTGAAACACAAAAAAATCTACAATGACGGCAAATATGTTCCTCAAAGAATGTGCATATCCTGCAGAAGTGTTTTGCCGAAAGAACAACTTTTGAGAGTTGCAAAAATGAAAGACGGCACAGTTGAAGTAGCGGACAAAGGCGGAAGAGGTGTATATGTCTGCAACAATCAGGACTGCATTTTAAAACTAAAGAAATCAAACGGATTGTCACGGGGCCTCAAAACTAATGTTCCCGATGAAATATATGAGGAGTGCAGTAATGTTAGATAATAAAGTGTTAGGATACTTAGGCCTTGCAAAAAAAGCGGGTCTTTTGGCTGACGGAACAGAAAGCGTGGTAACAAGTGTAAGAGGTAACAAAAGCAAACTTGTAATACTGGCTATTGATGCTTCTCCGTCAACTGTTAAAAAAGTTACCGACAAGTGCAGTTATTATAAGGTTAAACTGGTAACTGCAGGTACAATGTCCGTTTTGGGAAACGCATTGGGACGCGAACTTACGGCGTGCGTTTCGGTTAATGATGAAAAATTTGCAGAAGTAATTGGTAAGTTTGTAACAACAAACTGATGAAAGGGTGATTATATGGCAGTAGCAAAAATTAAAATTAGTTCATTTGCCAAAGATTTAGGTGTTGACAAGAACGAGGTTATGGAATTATTAACCAAATTTGGAAGTAAAGCCAAAACTACCTCAAGTTCAATTTCAAATAATGAACTTGACATCATTTTGGAGTACTTTACCCAAAAACACCAGGTTGAAGAATTTGATTTCATATTGAAAAAACTTGACGAAAAGCCTAAAAAAGAAAAGAAAAAGGAAGAAGTTCCTACCAATGAAGAGGCTGAAACTACAACAATCAGCAAAAAGGAAAAACATTACGTTGATACAAGAAAGTCCAATGTTGACCTTGACAAATACGATACTGAAAAAATCGAGGAACTTGTACCTGACAATATAAAAAGCGATAATTTAGCAGGCGGAAAACAGAAAATCAAAAAGGGCAAGAAAAACGAAAAGTTTGATAAAGAAGAAATCAAAGTAAACAAAGAGAAAAAACAAAAGGCAGAAAAAATTACTGTAGCAATCGGTGACGAAATTTCTGTAGGCGATTTTGCGGAAAAACTTGGCAGACCTGCTGCAGAGGTAGTTAAATGCCTTATGATGATTGGCGTTATGGCATCTGTAAGCCAGACAATCGACTTTGATACTGCGGCGTTAATTGCAACTGAATTTAACGCAGAAGTTGAAAAAGAAGTAATAATTACAGATGAAGATATTTTATTTAACGACGTAGAAGACAAGGAAGAAGATTTGGTTGACCGTTCACCAGTCGTTGTTGTTATGGGACACGTTGACCACGGTAAAACAAAACTTCTTGACAGTATCAGAAAAACAAACGTAATTGATACTGAAGCAGGTGGTATTACTCAGCACATCGGTGCTTACAGAGTAAGAATCAACGACAGGGACATTACTTTCCTTGATACACCCGGTCACGAAGCGTTTACTTCTATGAGAGCAAGAGGTGCTCAGGTTACAGACGTTGCTATTTTGGTAGTTGCGGCAGACGATGGTATTATGCCCCAGACAGTTGAGGCAATAAATCACGCAAAAGCTGCAAATATTAATATTATAGTCGCTATTAATAAAATTGATAAAGAAACTGCAAACCCGGATCTTGTAAAACAACAACTTACAGAGTATGGACTTGTTCCTGAAGAATGGGGCGGTGACACAATCTGCGTACCTATTTCAGCGTTAAAAGGTGAAAATGTTGATACTTTACTTGAAATGGTGCTTTTGGTTGCAGATATGAAAGAATTAAAAGCAAACCCCAACAGACTTGCAAAAGGTACTGTTATCGAAGCAAAACTTGACAAGGGCAGAGGTCCTGTTGCTACAGTTTTAGTACAAAATGGTACACTAAAAACAGGAGATATTGTTGTCGCAGGTACTGCAGTAGGTAAAGTAAGAGCAATGACAGATGACAAGGGCAGAAAAGTTAAAACTGCAGGTCCTTGTGTTCCTGTCGAGCTTATCGGCTTAAGCGAAACACCTGAGGGCGGCGATTTATTCTACGTTGTAACAGATGAGCGTAAAGCCCGTGAAGTTGTTGAAAACAGAAAGCAGAAAATCAAAGAAGAATACAACAAGTCAACTCAGCAGGTTATCTCTCTTGACGCGTTGTTTGACCAGATTGAACAAGGTCAGATTAAAGACTTAAATATTATTGTTAAGGCAGACGTACAGGGCTCTGTTGAAGCGGTTACACAGTCACTTGTTAAACTTTCAAATGACGAGGTGAGAATTAATGTAATTCACGGTGCCGTTGGTACAGTAAACGAGTCCGACATTATGCTTGCATCTGCATCAAATGCTATTATTGTTGGCTTTAACGTAAGACCCTCTGCGGCTACAATGGATTCTGCTGCACTTAAAAATGTTGAAATCAGACTTTACCGTATTATTTATCAGGCAATTGAAGAAATTGAAGCGGCTATGAAAGGTATGCTTGAACCAACTTACCGCGAAAACGTAATAGGCCATGCGGAAATCAGACAGACATTCAAAGTTTCAGGTGTAGGTACTATTGCAGGTTGCTACGTTACTGATGGTAAAATTCAGCGTAACAGCGAAGTACGAATTGTACGTGACGGTATTGTTATTCACGAAAGTATGCTTAACTCACTTAAGAGATTTAAAGATGACGTTAAAGAAGTTGCATCAGGTTACGAATGCGGTCTTGGCGTTGAACGTTACAACGACATTAAAGAAGGCGACGTTATCGAATGCTTCATAATGGAGGAAGTACCAAGATAGGAGTAATTTATGTCAAACAGAATTAACAGAATTAACGAAGAAACAAAAAAGGAAATAAGCCAGATTATTAGAGAACTTAAAGACCCCAGAGTTAAAAAAGGTCTTGTAAGCGTTGTGGCAACAGATGTTTCCAAAGATTTAAGCAAGTGCGTGGTATTTGTAAGCGTTTTAGGTGACGAAACCGTACAAAACGATGCAATTGCGGGTCTAAACAGTGCATCAGGTTTTGTAAGACGCGAACTTGGCTCAAGATTAAAACTCAGAATTTCACCTGAAATTACTTTTAATCTTGACCATTCAATCGAGTACGGTGCACATATAAACGAAATTTTAAAAGGACTATGATTTTATGTTTACAGATATTGCAAATGCAATAAAAAACAGTAACAATATTATAATTCTGCCCCACAAAAGTGCAGACGGCGACTGCCTTGGCTCGTCTTATGCACTTAAACTGGGTTTATTAAAACTGGGTAAAAATGCACAGGTTGTTGTTGAAAAAAAAGACAAAGATGCAAAGTTTTTTTCAATAATAAAAGATGCTGAAACCTCGGTTTCAACACCCGATTTGGTAATTGCGGTTGACTGCGGTGATATTGACAGACTTGACACCAGACGTGATATTTTTAATTCCTGCGAAAACACAGTAAATATCGATCATCACGGCACCAACGACGGCTTTGCAAAAATTAATTACATTGATGCCAACGCCTCTGCAACAGGTGAAATAATATTTGATTTGCTTGAGTTTATGCAGATTGATATTGACGATGATATTGCACAGAATTTATATATTGCAATATCTTCTGATTCGGGACGTTTTTCTTATTCAAACACAACTAAGAAAACTCACGAAATTGCAGGAAAACTAATTGGCTACAATATTGATTTTCCTTATCTTAATGCTTTTATATTTGATAAGAATTCTAAAAAGGAGTTATTACTTGCAAAAGAGGCGATTAAAACTCTGGATGTTGTGGCAGATGGGAAAATTGCATCTGTAACAGTTACCAAAAAAGTAATAAAGAAGTATAAGGCAACTGATTCGGAGTTGGGCGGAATAGTAAACTACCCAAGAAGTATTGACACAGTACAGATAGCTTTTTATTTTAAAGAGGTTCATGGCGGAGTTAAAGTAAGTATGCGTTCAACCGGTCCCGACGTTTCTAAAATTGCAAAAAAATATGGAGGCGGAGGACACGAAAGAGCCAGCGGATGTACTTTGAATATGCCTGTAAAAAAGGCGAAAAAGATTATGTATAACGAGGCGATGGCGGTAATATGCTAAACGGAATTATAAATATATTAAAACCGCCCGGTATGACCTCTCACGATGTTATATACAAAGTAAGACGTATTACGGGGATTAAAAAAGTAGGACATACAGGAACTCTGGACCCTGATGCACAGGGTGTACTGCCCGTTTGCATCGGCAACGGTACAAAGTTATCCGATATGCTTACTGTTACTGACAAAAGATACACGGCGGTTATGCGTCTTGGGGTGGTTACTGATACTCAGGACATTTCGGGAAATGTTCTTTGTGAAACAATACCGAATGTGACAAAAGATGACATAGCAGGGGTTTTACCACAGTTTACAGGTGAGATTTTTCAAATACCGCCTATGTTTTCTGCCATAAAAGTAAACGGCAAAAAGTTGTACGAATTAGGCAGAAAAGGTATCGAAATAGAAAGAGAACCACGAAAAATTACAGTATATAGTATTGAAATATTAAAAATTGACGGAAACGATGTTACACTAGATATTTCCTGTTCAAAGGGAACTTATGTAAGAACTTTGTGCCACGATATAGGTGAGAAGTTAGGCGTCGGTGCATGTATGGCAAGTCTTACAAGGACAGAAAGTGCAGGGTTTACAATTAATGATGCTGTTACTCTTGAAACATTGGAAAAAGACGGTGCAGAAAAATACTTAATACCTGTTGAAGAAATGTTTCCCTATGATAAAATTATTGTCAGGGGTGATACTTTAAGAAAGGTCTTGAACGGAACACCCATTTCTGTTTCAAATCTTAAAGAAGATGAAGTGTATAAGGTATATGACGACAGCGGAAAGTTTCTTTGCGTATCAAAAGAACAAAAGGGCTTGTTAAAAATGGTTAAATGCTTTTTCGGTTAGGAGATAATATGGTTATTACAAACAATGATATTACTCTGTTAAGTAATACTGCGGTGGCGTTAGGTGCCTTTGACGGTGTTCATATTGCTCACGGAGTGCTTATAAATAACGCCGTAATGTATGCAAAAGAAAATAGAGTAAAATCCTGTGTTTTTACTTTTGACGTTAATCCCAAAGACAGTAAATTGATTACTACAAACAAAGAACGTCAGGATATTTTTGAACTTATGGGTGCGGATGTTTTGTTTTTAAAACAGTTTGACGACAGTTTGAAAAACCTTGAGCCTGCAGAGTTTCTTAATATGTATCTTAAAAACTGCAGATACATCTGTGTAGGATTTAATTTTAAATTCGGTAAAGACAGAAAAGGAAGCACAAAAGATATTGAGGAATTTTGCAAAAATAACAATATAGATTTTGATATTGTTGATGCAGTTGAATACAACGGCGAAGTTGTTAGCAGTTCATTAATCCGCGAAAATGTAGCAAAGAGTGATTTTAATACTGCCAAAGAAATGCTTGGCAGAAACTACTTTGTTACGGGTACAGTTGAAAAAGGTGACAAAATAGGGGTAACTTTAGGATTTCCTACTGCAAATATTGTGCCCGACAGCATTATTACAGGGGACGGGGTTTATCTTACATACACAACCGTTGACGGAAAAAGATACAAGTCCGTAACCAATGTAGGAGGAAAACCCACAATAAGAGGCGGAGTTAACAGAGTGGAAACTCATATAATCGATTACTCCGGCGATGCATACGGAAAAGAGATAAAAGTGGAATTTATAAAGAAAATAAGAGACACTATAAAATTTGAAAATACAGACAGTTTAAAAAGTCAGTTAAAAAACGACGTAAATATTGCAAAGACAGAATTATTATGATAAAATTATTTAATAATGAAAATAATTAATTTTTAAATATAGACAGGAGTTGGTTAAAAATGGCACAAGATTACAGCAAATCTTTAAATTTGCCAAATACTGAATTTCCTATGCGTGCAGGACTACCCAAAAAGGAACCTGAAACTTTGGAAGTATGGGAAAAATCAGACTTGTACAACAAAATGCTAAAGAAAAACGAAGGAAAACCATCATTTATTTTACATGACGGTCCTCCTTTTGCTAACGGCGACATACACATCGGTCACGCCCTTAACAAAGTTTTAAAAGATATTATTATCAAACATAAAAGTATGACAGGCTACAATGCACCATACATTCCCGGCTGGGATACACACGGCTTGCCTATTGAAAGACAAGCCATCAAAAAACTTGGTATTAACAGAAGTGAAGTAACTCCAGCACAGTTCAGAAAAGTTTGTAAGGAGTTTGCTGAAAAGTACATTGACAATCAGCGTACACAGTTTAAACGTCTTGGCGTTTTTGGTAAGTGGGATGTTCCTTATGTTACATTGCAACCAGAATACGAAGGTAAGCAGATTGAGACATTCTGCGCTATGGCTAAAAACGGCTACATTTACAAGGGCTTAAAACCCGTTATCTGGTGTACTGACTGCGAAACTGCTCTTGCTGAAGCAGAAATCGAGTACAAAGACGACACAACAAATTCAATTTATGTAAAATTCAAAGTAAAAGAAGACAACGGTTTGTTTGGTGATTTAAAAGACAAAGTATATTTTGTTATCTGGACAACCACCACATGGACATTGCCCGGTAACGTTGCTATTGCACTTAACGGTAACTTTGAATATTCTCTTGTTAAAGTTGAAAATGGAGATATTTATGTTTTAGCATCAGAACTTATTGACGCGGTTCAAAAAGCAGTAGGCTTTGGTGAGTATGAAGTCGTAAAAACATTTAAGGGCAGAGACCTTGATAAAATGGTATGTGCTCATCCGTTCCTTGACAGAGACTCACTTGTAATTAACGGCGACCACGTTACATTAGATGCAGGTACAGGTTGCGTTCATACTGCTCCCGGTCATGGTGCAGAGGACTATATGGCTTGTAAAAACTACGATGTTCCTATGATTGTTCCTGTTGACTCAAAAGGTGTGCTTAATGAACACGCAGGTCAGTTCTCAGGAATGTACTATAAAAAATCAAACGATGCAATTATTGAACAGTTAAAGTCAACTGAATCATTACTTGCAATCGAGCCAATAACTCACAGTTATCCTTTCTGCTGGAGATGTGGTAACCCAATTATTTTCCGTGCTGCGGAACAATGGTTTGCATCAGTTGACGGCTTTAAGGACAAGGCTTTAGAAGCAATCAAAAATGTTAACTGGATTCCTGCATGGGGTGAAGACAGAATTTCAAGCATGGTTGCTGAAAGAAGCGACTGGTGTATTTCACGTCAGAGATTATGGGGAGTACCTATCCCGATTTTCTACTGTGCTGACTGTAAAAAGCCAATTATTGACCCCGATGCAATTGATTACGTTGCTAAAATCTTTGGCGAAAAAGGAACAAACGCATGGTTTGAACTTGATGCAAAAGACTTGATGCCTGAGGGTTACAAGTGTTCTTGTGGTGGAACAGAATTTGTTAAAGAAACAGACACAATGGACGTTTGGTTTGACAGCGGTTCATCACACGAAGCAGTTATTAGACAACGCCCCGAACTTGACTTCCCTGCAGACTTGTATTTGGAGGGTAACGACCAGTACAGAGGTTGGTTCCAGTCTTCACTATTAACTTCTGTTGCTAAAAACGGTGTTGCACCGTACAAAACTGTATTAACACACGGCTTTGTTATAGACGAAGAAAAGAGAAAGATGTCAAAATCTTTGGGTAACGGTCTTCCGCCAATCGAAATTATCAACGAATACGGCGCAGATATTTTAAGACTATGGGCTGCTTCTTCCGACTACAAATCAGATGTTAAAATTTCAAAAGATTTGCTAAAACAGTTGTCAGAAGTTTACAGAAAGATTAGAAATACTGCAAGATACATTTTAGGCTCTATTTCTGACTTTAATCCTGACTGCGATATGGTAGAAAATCTTGAGGAAATTGACAGATATATCTTAATGAGACTTAATAAATTAATAGAAAAAGTAAATGCTGCATACGACAGTTACGAATTCTATTTAATTTATCACGCTATCCACAACTTCTGCGTAGTTGATTTAAGTAACTTCTATTTAGATGTAATTAAAGACAGAACATACTGCGAGAAGAAAGATGACAAGTTAAGACGTTCATCACAGACTGCAATGTATATAATTCTTGATGCACTTGTAAGAATGATTGCACCTATTCTTTCATTTACTGCAGAAGAAATCTGGAGTTATATGCCTCATAAGAAAGAAGATGATGCAGAAAGCGTATTCTTAACAGATATGAAGAAGGCTGACGAAAGTACTTTTGACAGCACTTTGGAAGAAAAATGGAACAAGATTTTAGACTTAAGAGATGACGTTTCAAAAGCACTTGAAATTGCAAGAGCAGAAAAATTAATCGGTCATCCTTTAGGTGCAAATGTTTTTGTATATGCAGACGACAAAAACTTTGATTTTATTAAATCAATAGAAAGTGAACTTGCTACAATCTTCATTACTTCAGGGGCAGAACTAAAATCAATAGACGAAGCACCTGAGAATGCTTACAAAGCAGAAAACCTTGCAGGAGTTAAGATTTCTGTTACTGCACCAAAAGGCGAAAAATGTGCACGTTGCTGGATGTACAGCGAAACCGTAGGCAAGACAAAAGAAGAATTATGTGACAGATGTGCAGGTGTAGTAGAATAATTTTAAAAGAGATGTGATTTTCACATCTCTTTTTTTGTAAACTTTTACATACAAAAAATTGTTAATTTCAGTTGCAAACAGAAAAATTGTATGATATACTGTAGAATAGAGGAGTGAGGGTAAAATGAAAGCAATTATTAACGGAAAAATCATTTTAAAAGACAGAATTGCCAAAGACTGTGCTCTTTTATATTCAGATGTTATTTTAGGTATAGTGCCAAAGGACGATGTTCCTGCAGATGCTGAAATAATTGATGCAAAAGGCGGATATGTTTCTCCGGGACTTATTGATTTGCACATTCACGGTTATATGGGGAAAGACGTTTGCGACGGCGAAGAAGAAAGTATAAGAGTTATTTCAAATGCGCTTCTTAAAAACGGTGTTACAGGTTATCTTCCTACAACTATGACAGAAGATATGTCTGTAATAAAAAAAGCACTTGAAGTATTAAGAAACCTTAAAAAAGAAAGCGAATCCTGGGAGGGCAGTACCATTTTGGGTTGCCACGCTGAGGGACCATTCATAAGTGCTTCAAAAAAAGGTGCTCAGGACGAAAAATACATATTAAAGCCGGATTTCAACTTTGTTAAGGAATATTCAGATATTATCAAAATTATAACACTTGCTCCTGAGGAAGATGTTGGTAATTTTGATGAAATAAGAAAAATGAAAAACGAGACTGATGTGGTTATTTCTATGGGACACACATCTGCTGATTATAACTGTGCTATGGAGTCAACTAAAAACGGAGTTTCTCATGCAACACATCTGTTTAATGCTATGACACCTCTTGCACACAGAGCGCCGGGTGTGGTTACAGCAGTTTTCAATTCCGATGTATCATGTGAACTTATTGTTGACACATTCCACGTTTCTACCGCACTTTATGATATGCTGTGGAAACTAAAGGGCAGAAAATTATGCTTTATTACCGACTGTTTACCTGCAGGCGGTTTGCCCTACGGCGAATATACTTTAGGCGGACAGAAAATCATTTATAGAGACATTGTATGCAGACTTGAAGATGGCACTGTTGCAGGAAGTGTGTTGCCGTTAAACCGCGGTGTATGGAACGCTTACACAAATTCACAGATTCCTCTTTGGGAATGTGTAAACTGTGCATCACTAAATCCTGCCACAACTATTGGTATTGCGGACAAAAAGGGCTCACTTGAAGTTGGCAAAGATGCAGATATTATAATTTGTGATGATGAATTTAATGTGTTAAATACTATTATAAAGGGAGAGGTAAAATATGAATCTTAAGGTTAATGCAAAACTTGACCCCCAGTTTGCACCGTTGTCAGTTGTGTGCAGAGATATGAGGGAAGCAACAAAGGATCAGGGACAGGACATTATCATTGCAATCGAAAGAAACAAAGGTTACACAGTTACATACAAAACACGTGTTTTTGTTGACGGTACAGGACGCGACGAAGATAACTTTAAATTTATAGAAAGAATGACAAAAGCCCTTTTATGGGTTGCAGGCGGTTACAAAATTTACATTGCAGGAAGCGAAGTAATCGGTAACAAAATTAAAGATGCATTTAAAGACAAAGGCACACGTGATTTTGATGTTCACTTTATGGAAAAAGTATATGAGAAACCTTTTGAAGTAATAGTTTGCAAATTGGAAGATGCACCAAAGGACAAATCTGCCGCTGCACCTATCGGCAGACATTTAGACGGTTGCAGAATCGGTTTTGACGCAGGGGGAAGTGACAGAAAAGTAAGTGCTGTTGTTAACGGCGAGAGCGTATTTTCTGAAGAAGTTGTATGGTTTCCCAAAATTAACGAAGACCCCGACTACCATTATCAGGGTATTTTAGATGCTATGAAAACTGCTGCATCATATATGCCGAGAGTTGACGCTATCGGCGTATCAAGTGCTGGTGTATATGTTGACAACAGAATTATGGTTGCTTCTCTTTTCTTAAAGGTTAACGAAGATGACTTTGAAAAGAAAGTTAAAAATATGTACCTTGACGTTGCAAAAGAAATCGGTGAAAACATCCCCGTAGAAGTTGCAAATGATGGTGACGTTACAGCCTTAGCTGGTGCTATGGACTTAAACGATAATGCAGTTTTGGGTGTTGCTATGGGTACATCTGAAGCAGGCGGATATGTTGACCCTGAGGGTAACATCACAGGCTGGCTTAATGAACTTGCATTTGTTCCTGTTGACTTCTGCGAAAACGCAATGGTTGACGAATGGTCAGGGGATTACGGTTGCGGTGTTAAATACTTCTCACAAGACGGTGTTATTAAACTTGCGCCATTTGCAGGAATAGAACTTGACGAAAATTTGTCACCTGCTGAAAAACTTAAGGTTGTTCAAGGTCTTATGGAAAAAGGTGACCAGAGAGCTGCAGATATTTATGACACAATCGGTGCGTACTTTGGCTACGCTATTGCATTCTACACAGAATTCTATTATATTAAGCACGTTTTGATTATGGGACGCGTTACATCTGGTGAAGGTGGAACAATACTTCTTTCAAGAGCTCAGGAAGTTCTTGACAAAGAATTCCCTGAACTTGCAAAGAAAATTCAGCTTCATATTCCTGACGAAAGTTCAAGAAGAGTCGGACAGTCAGTTGCAGCAGCAAGTTTACCTGAAATTAAATAATTATGAAAAAAGCCCTGTTTTCAGGGCCTTTCATTGACATTATTTGCATTAAATGGTACAATGTTTTCAAATACAAAAAAGGTGGTTTCGTTATGTTTATAGGTTCATTATTTGATGACACAATAAGCAAGAATGTCACTTACTCTTATTTTCAGAGAGGAACTGACAAGACTTTTAACCCGACATCAACAAAAGAAGATTTGAATCTTCCTGTTTACACTAAAGAAAACGGTAATTTGTTTGCAAGAAGACCTGTTTCATGGAACGTAAACAATATGTTGTTTAATGCTGTTGACCTTAAGGTTAACGTTGGTGAAAAGGCGTTTATTGACCATATTTATTTAAAACAAGGTACAAATGACAGTATCAATCCGTCAACATCACATATAAAATCTATTGAAGTTTTCACAATAGTTGACGGTGAATATAAAAAAATCGGTAAATTCAATCCCGAAACAGGAATTAAAGACTGCGATAAACCTGAAATTACAATTCCTGTTGGTTATTGGTGCGATAATCTTGTAGTAAGATTTAATGCTCACCTTAAAAAATTCCATTTGGATTATATTGATATTTTTGCTGCATGGGATATGGACGACTATGTATGGCCATTACCTGAAAAATGCGAATTCTTAAAAGACAGAATTCCTTTTTCAAGCATAAATTCAATAGCAGCAACAACAGAGGACGAAATTTTTGTTGCAAATTATTTAAACGAAAAATCAGACAACGCTTTTGAAGTCAAGGCAGACGGTAAAATTAAAATTGAAATTGAAGGTGAGGGCTATGAAGACGGCTTTGTAATTTCAGTTTCAAAAGACAAAGTTTTGTTAAAGGGTAAAAACAGAAGAAGCGTACTTTATGCTGTTGATGCATTCTTGCAGTTAATAGACGGCGACTCCGTTAAATGTGTTGAAATCGACCATACTTCATTTAAACCAATGCGCGGTATCCATATGGGACTTCCAAGCAAAAACCAGTACGAATTTTTGAAAAACCTTGTAAAAACTGTAATTGTTCCAATGCAGTACAATATGATTTTCTTGGAAATTGCAGGTTCTATGGAATATGACAAATACCCCGAAATCAATTCTACATACTTAGAGGGTATTGCGGACTGGCGTGCAGGAAAACGTACAAGACCTACTCACGCAGGTATCACAAGTTATGATGTATGGACAAAAGCAGAAGTGAGAGAATTCTGTGAATTTATGGAAAGTTACGGCATTGAAGTTATTCCTGAAGTTCAGTGTTTTGCACATGTTCAGTACATAACAAGTGCACATCCTGAAATGGCGGAAATCCACGCCCCAGATGTTGAGCCGGATAAAGATTTCCCCGGTTTTAACATTGGTGACCCTGGTCCCGGTAAATTTGAATATCATGCAATGTGTCCTAATCATCCAAAATATTATGAAATGATGTTCAATATAATTGACGAAGTTATTGAAGCAGTCCAGCCTAAGAGATTTATACACATGGGACACGACGAAGTATTCCCCATGGGTGTTTGCGAAAGATGTAAAAACATTCCTAAATCAGAAATTTTTACAACAGAAGTAAACAAATTAAATGCTTACATAAAGAGCAAAGGTTACAATATGATGATTTGGGGCGACCTTATCCAGAAAGTGTTCTACAGTGCTTCAAATGCAGTTACTACTGTTGACAAGGATATTATTATGCTTGACTTCGTGTGGTATTATAATATGGATAAAGATATTGAAGATAACTTGTTAAAGCACGGTTTCCAGGTTATGGTAGGTAACTTATATTCAAGTACATACCCAAGATTTGAAACGAGAATAAGAAAACCTGGTATGCTTGGGGGCGAAGTGTCCTGCTGGATTGATACTTGTGAAGAATACTGGGGCTTCTACGGAAAAATCTATGACTTTATGTACACTGCTACAATACTTAACAACACAAGTTACGACCACAATTTCAGACTTACTTACAATGAACTTATTAAGCCGATAATCAAAAAAGCAAGAATTAAACTTGCAAAATTAGGCGAAATCGTAAACGAAACAAAAGTTGACATTAAAGGGGAATTTGGCAACATTCCTTATGACATAAGAGGACTTGTTGACTATGACGGAGCAGTAGTTGCTGACTACAACGACAGAGAAAAAACTGTTGCAATAAACGGCAAGGGCAGACTTATTTCTTTCGTTCACGCAACAAAAGATTTCTACAAACGTATTCCGTGGCAAGATCCTTATGCTGTCGGTGAATACGAAATTTGCTACGAAGACGGCACATCTTATGTAAAGACTTTAGGCTATGCGAAAAACATTTTCACATATCGCAGTACTTATGCTGAGCCTGTACTTGGCGTATATTCACATCAAGGATATATAGGAACATACTTTACATTCCCGGAGAACGGCAAAACCTATGACGGTGACGAATACACATTAGGAAAATATATTATTAAAAATCCTAATCCCGACAAGGTTATTAAAGAAATCAAAATTAAACAAAACGGAGAATCAGATGCTAACATAATAGTATTTGATATTGGTTTAATTGACTAATTTTATAGGGGATGCAAAAAAAGTCCAGACCGCAAAAAGGTAGGAATAAGAATAATTCCCATAATTAAAAAGTCGATAACTTTATAAGTTTTATTTTATATGTTGAAAAAGGTCTTTATAAAGACCTTTTTCTTTTGTTTTACACCTTTTTGCTATAAACAAACTTCACCTCTCGCTAAGTCGCAAGACTCGCTTTGGTTTAAGTTTTTATCAAACTTAAACTTATCGCTCGGTTGCTCCTTTCCCCCAAAAGTCTTGCGACTTTCGGGTAACCCCTGCGGGTTCAGTTTGTTCATTCTGCCTCTTTTTTTTCTATCCCCTTTGTTTTTTCTTTTATTTGTGTTATAATAACATTGGAGGTGTATGATATTGTATAAAGAAGTGTTTAAATATTTTGATGAAATATGTAAAATCCCTCACGGGTCATTTAATATGGATAAAATAAGCAACTACTGTGTGGACTTTGCAAAGAAAAACGGTCTTAGATATGTTTGCGATGATGCAAAAAACGTAATAATATATAAAGATGGAGATAATGCCAAGACACCCGTAATTTTGCAGGGACATATTGATATGGTGTGCCAGAAAACTCCTGACAGCAATGTTGATTTTGAAACTGATGGCATTGAAGTTGTGATTGATGGTGATTTTATAAAAGCCAACGGCACAACTTTAGGTGCTGATAACGGTATTGCAGTCGCTATGATTATGGCAATTTTAGCAAGTAAAGATTTATCACATCCTCCTATTGAAGCGGTGTTTACAACAAACGAAGAAGTAGGCATGCTTGGTGCAAGTGCCCTTGATGTCAGTCTTTTAAAAGGTAAAAGAATGATTAATCTTGATTCCGAGGAACAAGATGTTTTAACTGTTTCCTGTGCAGGAGGAAGTGATTTTAAAATTACAGTTCCAAAGACAACTGAGACTGTAAAAGGCACTAAAGTTGAAGTTACGGTAAAAGGGTTAAAAGGCGGTCATTCAGGGGTAGAAATTGACAAAGGCAGAGTTAATGCCAATATTTTAACTGCACGTATTTTAAATCATTTAAAAGACTATTCTTTAATTGACATAAATGGCGGGGACAAGTCCAACGCCATTCCTGTAAGCAATACTTTTTCAGTAGTTGCAAAAAATCCCGAAAAATTTGCAGAAGATATAAAAGAGTACGAAAAAATCATAAAGGCAGAAATTAAAGAAAGAGAACCTGACTTTACTATTGGTGTTGAAGTGCAGGAACAAGGAGAATTCCGTGTATTTGACAAGGAAACATCAGACAGAATTAAATATATGCTTTTGACTACACCTAATGGCATTACAGATATGAGCAAAGTTATACCAAACCTTGTTGAAACTTCGCTGAACTTAGGTGTTTTGAAAACTGAAGAAGATGTTATTTTTATGCAGTATGCACTTCGCAGTAACAAAAAAACTGCCCTTGATTTTCTTGAAGAAAGAATGGTTGTATTTGCAGAGTATAACTGTTGCAAGTGGGAGAAGTCAGGCAGATACCAACCCTGGGAATACAAAGAGAATTCTCCTCTTCGTGATTTATACAAAAAAGTGTATAAAGAAAAGTTTAATACCGAGCCCAAAGTTGAGGCAATTCACGCAGGTCTTGAGTGTGCGGTTTTCTCTTCGTCAATTGAAGATTTAGACTGTATTGCAATAGGTCCTACTATGTTTGGTGTTCACACTGTAGAGGAAAAATTAAGCATTTCCTCAACAAAGGAAATATTTGAATTATTATGCACTGTTCTTGAAAAATTATGTTGAATTTTAATATAATTTATGATATTATAGTAGTATTATAAAATACTATATTTTTAAAGGAGTCATTATGAGTAATAAAGATTTTAAACCCTATGTACCGGCAGAAAAAATAACTCCGGAATTAACAATTACATCAATCATTATGGGTATACTTTTAGCAGTGGTTTTTGGTGCGGCAAATGCTTACCTTGGACTTAGAGTAGGTATGACCGTATCTGCTTCAATTCCTGCGGCTGTTATTGCTATGGGCGTTATACGTGGTCTTATGCGTAAAAACTCAATTTTGGAAAGCAATATAGTACAAACTATCGGTTCTGCAGGTGAATCATTGGCAGCAGGTGCAATTTTCACATTACCTGCATTATTCCTGTGGGCTGCAGAGGGAAAAACAGCAAAACCTGAATTGCTTGAGATAACCTTAATCGCATTAATAGGCGGTTTGCTTGGCGTTTTCTTTATGGTGCCTTTAAGAAATGCACTGATTGTTAAAGAACACGGCGTATTGCCTTACCCCGAAGGAACAGCCTGTGCAGAAGTTTTACTGGCAGGGGAAGAAGGCGGTGCAAACGCATCTACTGTTTTTGCAGGAATGGGCTTTGCTGCAATATTTAAGTTTATT
Source organism: Clostridia bacterium (assembly GCA_017646825.1). Classification (GTDB taxonomy): domain Bacteria; phylum Bacillota; class Clostridia; order Monoglobales; family Firm-18; genus RGIG1864. The sequence goes on from JAGCLT010000045.1 coordinate 41,248, forward strand.
ATTGACGGAATTAAACTTGTATCAGGTGAAATATCTGCAAGTGTAAAAGGTTTTGCAGGTGAAATTGGTACACAGATTTACCCTGCAGTATTAAGTGTTGGTTATATCTGCGGAGCAAAAATTTCATCATATATGTTTGCCGGCGGTGTTTTAAGTTGGCTTGTATTGATTCCCGCTATTGTTTTATTTGGCGGAGACATTATTATGTACCCCGGTACTGCACCTATAAGCGAAATGTACGCTTCAGGCGGTGCAAGTGCAATCTGGAGTTCTTATATAAGATACATTGGTGCAGGTGCATTGGCAGCAGGAGGTATAATAAGTCTTATAAAGTCTTTACCTTTAATTGTAAAAACTTTTTCAGGTGCAATGAAAAGTATGTCAGGCAACAAGGTTACTGATAACAGCCGTACTTCAAAGGACTTGAATATGAAAGTCGTACTTTTGTCAATTGCAATTCTTACAGTACTTGTATGGCTTATTCCTGCAATCCCCGTTACATTTTTGGGTGCAGTAATTATAGTTGTATTTGGTTTCTTCTTTGCAACAGTATCATCACGTATGGTAGGTTTAGTTGGAAGCAGTAACAACCCCGTATCAGGTATGGCAATTGCTACACTATTAATTGCAACTCTTATTTTAAAACTAACAGGAGCAACAGGTATTGCAGGTATGTGCAGTGCCATTGCAATCGGCTCTGTAATTTGTATTGTTTCTGCAATTGCAGGTGACACTTCACAAGACTTAAAGACTGGTTATCTGTTAGGTGCAACACCTAAAAAACAACAAATCGGTGAAATTATCGGTGTTGTTGCAGCGGCTCTTGCTATTGGCGGAACTTTGTATTTATTAGACAACGCTTGGGGCTTTGGTACAGACCAACTTGCAGCACCTCAGGCAACACTTATGAAACTAATTATCGAAGGCGTTATGGAAGGAAATCTTCCATGGGGACTTGTATTTATCGGCGTATTTATTGCAGTAGTTATTGAAGTGTTGGGTATCCCCGTACTGCCTTTTGCTATCGGTGTTTATTTGCCCGTTCAGTTAAATGCTTGTATTATGGTGGGCGGTCTTGTAAGACTGTTACTTGATAAAATGAACAAACCTAAAGAACAAAAAGACAAAATGGTAAATGACGGAATTTTATTCTGTTCAGGTATGATTGCAGGTGAAGGTTTGGTAGGTATTTTACTTGCACTTCTTGCAGTATTCGGTATTGACAAGGTGTTTGATTTGTCTGCACGATTTGGTTTGTCACCTGCATTTATGAATATAGGCGGACTTGTACTGTTTGCAATAATAATACTCACTGTTTTAAAGTTCTCACTATGGAGAAAAAACAAAAATGAAAAATAATGACAATTATTTGGAAAAGGTGCCCAAAAAGGCACAGCACATTTCCTGGTCAGTAAAAGATGATAAAGTAACATTGGAAATTGAAAACAAGGGAGTTTTTAACAGAATAGCCCAGGTGTTATTTAAAAAACCCAAAATCAGTTACGTTCATCTTGACGAAATGGGCAGTTTTTTGTGGCCGTTAATTGACGGCGAAAAAAATCTTATTGATTTGGGAAAATATGTTGAAATCCAGTTTGGGGACAAGGCACAGCCTTTGTATCCCAGACTTGCAAAATATTTTCAGATACTTGACAGTTACAAATTTATAAGTTGGAATGAGTAGTACTATGAAAACTGTTTTTATTATCAATAAAAAGGCTGGTCAGAGGAAAGAAATTGAAAAGTTAATACGGAAAGTTCCCGAAACTGCCGAAGTGTATCTTACCAAAGCCAAAGGCGATGCAACACGTTTTATTAAAGAGTATTGCGAAAATTACGGTCCTGCAAGGTTTATAGCCTGTGGGGGAGACGGTACAATAAACGAGGTTATAAACGGAGTTGTGAACTGTGACGGTGCAGAAGCAGGTGCAGTTCCTGTCGGTACCGGCAACGACTTTGTGAGAAATTTTCCTGATTGTGATTTTTTTGACACCTCATTACAGATGTCTTGTGAAACTGAATCTGTTGACGCTATTTTCTACACTTCATACTTTCAGGGTGAAGAAAAATGCGGGTACGGTATTAATATGTTTAACATCGGCTTTGACTGTAATGTGGCAGACAAAAAAGAACAGATAAGTTATATCTGGGGAAAACTTGCCTATTTTGTTTCAATCTTTATCAATCTTATTGCTAAAAAAGGTGCGGATGTCAAAATTGAAATTGACGGTGAAATCATCCACAACGGCAGGTTGTTGCTTACATCTATGGCGAACGGTTGTTACTGCGGAGGCGGAATAAAAAGCAATCCCGCATCTGATATAAAAGACGGTTTAATCAATATAAATATAATTAAAAATCTTTCCCGTATGCGGTTTATTTCATTATTGCCGAAATATATGAAAGGAACGCACACTGATTTAAAGAATATTGAAAAATATATTATATCAAAAAAGTGTAAAGAGATTATAGTTACGCCCCTTAACGGCAAAATGAATGTTTGTGTTGACGGGGAGATAATCAGTACACAAAAAATAAAGCTTGAGATAAAACCAAAAGCATTTAAATTTGTAGTTCCAAAAAGGAAGGAGCACATACAGTATGACACGAAAACAAGCGAGAGACTTAGCGTTTAAACTGCTATATCAGGCAGATATGCAAAAAGAAACGGTTGAGGAAATTTTAAACATCTACAACTCACAAAAAGAATTAACTGATGAAAACGCAAAAAAATACATAGTTAATGCGATTTTTGGAGTTGAAATGAATTTAAAAGAAATAGACGATGAGATTTCAAAATATTCAAAAGACTGGTCTATTGACAGACTTTCAAAAATAACTCTTGCTGCACTAAGACTTGGAATATTTGAAATTAAGTATTGCGAGGATATACCAGATACCGTTGCAGCAAACGAAGCAGTTTCTCTTGTTAAAACCTATGAAGATGAAAAAAATGCAGGTTTCGTTAACGGTATTCTGGCTTCTGTTATAGGGAGGAATTAAATTGACAGTTACAGTCAGTGCCCTTAATAAATACATTAAATCACTAATTGAAAATGATTTGAGTCTTATAAATATTTCTGTGAAAGGCGAACTGTCTAATTTTAAACGCCATTCTTCTGGACATTGTTATATGACTTTAAAAGACGAAAATTCGGCTATTGCCGCAGTAATGTTTCGCGGAAGTGCCGATAAACTTCGTTTTCAGCCTGAAAACGGTATGAAAGTTATTGCAACAGGGCGTATATCTGTTTATGAACGTGACGGGCGATATCAGATTTATATTGACAGTATGCAGCCTGACGGTATTGGTGATTTGCACATTGCCTTTGAACAGTTAAAGGAGAAACTTCAAAGCGAGGGGTATTTTGACCAGTCACGGAAAAAACCGCTTCCGAAGTTTCCTAAAACTGTAGGCGTAGTGACATCTCCTACAGGGGCAGCTGTCCGTGATATTGTAAACGTTATTTCAAGACGTTATCCTTTATGTGAGGTTTTGATTTGTCCCGTACTTGTGCAGGGAGAAAACGCTGCAAATCAGATTGCAAACGCTATAGGATATATTAATCAGAATTCTCTTGCAGATGTTATTATAGTGGGCAGAGGGGGAGGCTCTCTTGAAGATTTATGGGCATTTAACGAATTGCCTGTGGCAATGGCGATTGTAGAGTCAGATATTCCCGTTATCTCTGCAGTAGGTCACGAAACGGACTTTTCAATATCTGATTTTGTTGCGGATTTACGTGCCCCAACACCATCAGCGGCGGCTGAACTTGCCGTTCCGTCTGTAGTGGAACTTTCTGCATCAATAAGCAAAAGTTACGGTTCTATGTTAAATGCGATTTTAAATAATATTAATTACAAACGTTCTGTATTATCACGCTTTGCAGTTAAGAGCCCTATGGATTATGTCCAGCAAAACAGAATAAGGCTTGACAACGCTGAAAAGCATCTTATAAATGCAGTTACGGCAAAATACAGCGAAAAGGCGAATAGTTTTTCTGTAAGCGTGGCAAAACTTAATTCCCTAAATCCTTTATCTGTTTTAACCAGAGGTTATGCGGTTGCATCGGGAGAAAAAGGAATAATTAAGTCGGTATCCGACATAAGTTCAGGAGACGTAATAGATTTAAGGCTATGTGACGGAAGCGCAAAATGCACGGTTAACGAAAGGGGATAATTATGGCTGATTTTGAAAAATCTATCAAAGAACTTGATGAAATAGTAAAAAAATTAGAGCAGGGAGACTTGCCTTTAGACGAAATGCTTGAACTTTTTGAAAAGGGTGTGGCGTTGTCTTCTGCATGTAACAAACTCCTTGACGAAGCGGAAAAGAAAATAAACATTCTTGTTAAAAAAGACGGCGAGATTGAAAAACAGGAATTTAAGGGATTAGATGAATAATGGATTTTTTAAATCAATTAAAAACTGATACTAAAATTGTTGAAGACTGGCTTTTTGAACTTTCACCCAAAGGTGACGGTTATCATAGCATAATTTTTGAAAGCGCCAATTATTCAATAAGTAACGGCGGAAAAAGAATAAGACCGATACTTGCAATGGAAGTGTGTAAACTGTTTGGCGGAGACCTAGAAAATGTTAAACATTTTGCCTGTGCGTTAGAGTTTATTCACACATACTCATTAATTCACGACGATTTGCCCTGTATGGACAATGACGATTTAAGGCGTGGAAAACCTACCAATCACAAGGTTTACGGTGATGCTATAGCGGTACTTGCAGGAGACGGTCTTTTAACTTATGCTTTTGAAACAGTTTTAAAATCACCTTGCCATAAAAGAGCAGAGGCAGGGCTTTGCCTTGCAAAACTGTCAGGTTTTGACGGCATGGTAGGCGGTCAGGTAATTGACATTAAAGGTGCAACGGACAAAGAAATGCTTATAGATTTACACAAAAGAAAAACCGGGGCGTTAATTTGTGCAGGTGCATACCTTGGTGCACTGTCTGCCGATGCAGCTCAAAAAGATATAGACAATGTAACACAGTTTGCTGAAAATCTTGGCCTTGCTTTTCAGATTAAAGACGATTTGTTAGACGTTTTAGGTGACGAAAAAACTCTTGGCAAACCGGTTGGAAGTGACATGGACAAACAAACATTCGTTGATTTTTACGGCATTGACAAAGCAACAGAAAAACTTAATGAAATAAGTGAAAAAGCAAAAGACATAATTTCCTGTTACGGAGATAAAAGTAAATTTTTAACAGAACTTACTGATTATTTAATTAACAGAAATTATTGATATAGACATTAAATATTTAATATGGTAAAATAATATTACAGTGGTGCAGTATCCTAGTCATATCCTGTAATTCCTAAGACGGGCCTAAAAATCCGTAAAAGGGCACATCGATGAAGCTTGTGGTGTTTGCTTTCGACGCCCAGTCGGGGGCATATGCTGGAAGAAAGGACGTGGGGCGATCCACAATGGCATGTGGGCGTTGACCCCTAATTCCGTGGAGACCTGATATTGTGCTTCAACATTACAGTTACGACATCTTCTGAGAAGTACGAGTCAGGATGAAACCTACTTTGCGGTGCGAAAGCGCTGTGGGTAGTGTAGCCTGCCGTGAGTGGAGACGAGTGGATAACAGAACAGACCGATTAGCGGTTGGCCGACTGCTTTTCGGTTATAGCTGTTTGAAACCGTATCTGCAAAAGAGGCTAAGAATTATTTGGAATGTGGAGGAAAACTCCTAGGCTGTTTGAAATACAGGCGTACAATGGATTTCAGTGCAAACTAAGTGGTAATCCGCCAGCACCTATGGTAACAAGGTGACGCAAAACATAATGGGGAACCCCCTTTTCGGCGACGATCAGGTTGTTTTACGGAGAAATTCGGGCGGACCTAAGTTGCAAAGTTTACGTTGTACGCCACCACTGTATTTATTTTAATTAGAGGTATTTTCGTGAAAAACAAAAAGAAAAGAAGAATAAAAATTAAAAATAATTCAACTGTAAAAAACGGCGGTTCCAAATGGGTAATAATTATAGTTATTCTGTCGTTTTTTATAAGTGTTTCTATGGACATATTATCGTCGGCATTAATTCCGAAAGCGGATATTTTTACTGCACTTTTAATTTTAATTGTACTTATTTTTCTTGGAATTGTGTTTGATATTGTGGGCGTGGCTGTTGCCACTGCTGATGAAACGCCCTTTCATTCAATGGCTGCTCGTAAAGTAAAGGGCGCAACACAATCTATCTGGCTAATAAGAAACGCTGAAAAAGTTTCTAATATTTGTAATGACGTTATTGGCGATACTGTGGGTATCATAAGCGGTGCTGCAACGGCGGTTATTATTACCAAAATTATAAATGTTTACAATGTTGACGAAATAGTACTTTCCTTATTGCTCACAGGTTTTGTTGCGTCCCTTACTATAGGCGGAAAGGCGTTGGGGAAAGGGTTCGCTATATCCAATGCAAACAGTATTATTTACAGCGTTGCAAGAGTTATCAGTATTTTTAAGAAAAAATAAAAAGAGTGAAAACTATGACTGATTTTGAAAATATAAATGAATTATCATACGAAAAGCTTGATATTCTCGCAGGTGAAATACGACAAGACCTTTTAAATATTGTTTCAAAAAACGGCGGGCATCTTGCGTCAAACCTTGGTGCTGTTGAACTTACTCTTGCATTACATAAGAGTTATAACCCGGGTAATGATAAAATAATATGGGACGTAGGGCACCAGAGTTATGTTCATAAAATGCTTACAGGCAGAAATCTTGAAAATTTAAGAACTTTCGGTGGAGTAAGTGGTTTTACAAGAACTTCCGAAAGCGACGCGGACTGTTATGATTCCGGTCACAGTAGCACCTCTATTTCTACAGCATTAGGATATGCGTATGCAAGGGATTTAAAAGGAGACAACTACAATGTAGTTGCAGTAATCGGTGACGGTGCAATGACTGGTGGTCTTGCATTTGAAGCCCTTAATAATGTTTCGAGATTAAAATCAAACGTTACTATAGTTTTGAATGACAACGAAATGTCTATATCAAAAAATGTAGGCGGTATGTCAAAGTATTTAAGTAAAATAAGAACAGGCAAGTTTTATCACAATACAAAAAAACGTGTTAAAGACCGCTTTGGTAATACATCTTTTGGAAAAGGTTTAAAGCATATTAAAGACACAATTAAATTTATGTTTTTAAATGATAATCTGTTTGAAATGCTTGGTATAACAAGTATTGGTCCTGTTGATGGTCACAACATCAGGGAGTTAACAGAGGCTTTCGATATGGCTAAAAACATTGACGCCCCTGTTCTCGTACACGTTATAACAAAAAAAGGTGCAGGATACCCGTTTGCCGAACAAAACCCAAGCAAATTCCACGGAATCGGCAAGTTTGATGTTAAAACAGGAGAAGTTTTAAACAATGATTTATCTTGTGAAAAACCATCAAAAGTGTTTGGTGAAACACTTACACAACTTGCAGAACTTAACGATAAAATTGTGGCTATTACTGCCGCTATGCCTGACGGTACAGGTCTTAAGGAGTTTTCAAAAAAATACAAAGACAGATTTTATGACGTTGGAATTGCAGAGGGACACGCTGTTACCTTTGCAGGAGGTCTTGCAAGAGGAGGTTTTACTCCTGTAGTTGCAGTGTATTCCAGTTTTATGCAACGTGCTTACGATAATATTGTTCACGATGTTGCAATGCGTAATCTTCACGTTGTATTTGCAATAGACAGAGCAGGTCTTGTGGGAGAAGACGGAGAGTCACACCATGGGCTGCTTGATATGGCATATTTTTTGTCTATACCTAATGTTGCGGTTTTGTCACCGTGTAGTAATGAAGTTTTAAAACAGATGATACAGTTTGCGGTTAATGATTATAGCGGACCTGTTGCGATAAGGTATTCCCGCTCAACCCTTGATTGTGAAAAGTATGATGATTTTGTTTTTGGTAAAGGGTGCGTTATCCGCGAAGGAAAAGATATTACTGTAGTAACTTCAGGAAGTTGTGTTAAAAAGGTTACAGATGCTGTAAAAATCGCAGATGTTGATGCTGAAATAATCGATATAAGAACAATTAAGCCAATAGACAAAGAGATGCTTATAAAATCATACAGTAAAACAGGGAAAATAATAACAGTCGAAGACGGTGTTGTATATGGCGGTCTTGGCTCTGTTGTAGAGTCTGTTATTGGCAGTAAAGTAACTAAAGTGGGATATGACAACGACACACTTATTACTCATGGAAGTATTAATGATTTGGAGAAACATTATAAGACAGATGCTAAAAGCATTGCAGATATTATTTTGAAAGAGGTTAACGGAAATTGAAAACTCGTCTTGATGTATATTTAGTTGAGCGCGGATACGCTACAAGCAGAGAAAGAGCAAAAAGTATTATAATGTCAGGCTCTGTATTTGTAAACAATCAAAGAAGCGACAAAGCAGGAGATATGATTTCTGATGACGCTGTTGTAGAAGTTCGTGGCGGAGAACTCAAATACGTAAGCCGTGGGGGGCTGAAACTTGAAAAAGCAATAGCGGAGTTTGGCATTTCTCTTGAAGGTAAAATATGTATGGACGTCGGTGCATCTACAGGAGGTTTTACTGACTGTATGCTTCAAAACGGTGCCAAAAAAGTATATTCTGTTGACGTTGGTTACGGCCAGTTGGCGTGGAAATTAAGAAGTGACGAAAGAGTAACTAATTTAGAAAGAACAAATATAAGATATGTAACCAGAGAACAGGTCCCCGATGAGTTGGATTTTTCATCAATAGACGTTGCCTTTATTTCCTTGAAACTTGTTTTGCCTGTAGTTAAGGAACTTTTAAAGAATAACGGAACAGGTGTAGCACTGATAAAACCCCAGTTCGAGGCAGGAAGAGAAAAAGTAGGTAAAAAAGGCGTTGTACGTGAGCCCGGGACACATATTGAAGTAATCAATAATGTCTTGGAATTCACAAGAGATATGGGGCTTAATGTATCAGCGGTTACATTCTCACCCATTCGTGGTCCTGAGGGAAACATAGAGTACTTAATGTATTTTTCCAAAAATGGTGAAGACAACGAAATAGATGTTGAAAAAATTGTAGAGATTTCTCATGAGGTGGCTATATGAGTAACAAAGTAAAAGAAATTGCCATAATTCCAAATTTAACTAAAGACAGCGACTTTTCTGCAACAAATAAAATTGCAGAGTTGGCGCACATAAACGGTGTAAGTGCACTTATTGACAGTGAGTATGCAGATAAGGTGAAGTTTGCAAACGGTGCATCTTACGAGGAGCTTAACAATGCACAGTTAATTGTGGTTTTAGGCGGTGACGGAACTCTTTTGTCTGCCGTTCACAGATTTTCAGATACCAAAGCGGCATTTTTGGGAATAAACTACGGCAATCTTGGTTTTTTAACAGAAATCGAAAAAGATATGCCTGAACAATTTGTTGAAATATTAAATGGCCATTACGGAGTTTCGGAACACTTAACGATAGAAGTCAGTTTGAACGGAAAAACATATACTGCTTTAAACGATGCAACATTGCACCGTGACGCGGTATCAAGTATGATAAAATTCAGTGTGGCAGTAGGGGGAGAACATCTGTATTCCAGTTCTGCAGACGGAATAATAGTCTCCACACCTACAGGTTCAACGGCCTATTCTTTATCAGCAGGCGGGCCTATTGTGGACCCCACTATTGATGCGGTTATTTTGTCCCTTATTTGTCCGCACGACTTAAACAGCCGTTCGGTAATTGTACCAACTGGTAAGGAAATTGCCCTTGTTGTTACAAACGCCGTGGGTAATTCTGCAGTAAATATTGACGGAAGAATTGCTGTTAATGTAAAAAACGGCGACGTAATTACAATTAATGCAGGAAAAAAAGTTAAACTGGTAAGATTATCAGACAGTTTCTTTTACAAAAGACTGAAACAAAAATTGTTTTAAGAGGTGCAGTAATGTCAAGAAAAGAAAGACAAAGATTAATTATTGAATTAATTGAGAAAAAACCAATTGTAAGGCAGGAGGATATTGCTGAATATATTATAAGTTGCGGTATTCCTGTAACTCAGGCTACAATTTCCCGTGACATTCATAATCTTGGACTTGTAAAACAAAACATTGATGGGGTTTTACGCTACGTTGCACCTAAAAATATAGTAAGCGTTGAAACAAATCAAAGAATGAGTGATGTTTTGGTTAATAGTATTTTAACTGTTGACAGAGCAAAAAACATCGTTGTAATTAAAACGTTAAGCGGTATGGCTCAGGCGGCTGCCGCAGCCCTTGACAATCTGCACAAATCAACTGAAATTGTTGGAAGTATTGCAGGTGACGATACAATTATGGTAATTATGAGAACAGATGAAGATGCAGAAAATGTAGTCGCAAAATTTACCAGTCTTAAAAAGTAACGGAGTGTTTTTATGCTTTTGAATTTGCATATTAAAAATGTTGCAGTTATAAAGCAACTTAATATTGAATTTAAAGAAGGCTTTTCTGCCCTGACTGGTGAAACAGGTGCGGGAAAGTCTATAGTCATTGATGCTCTTAATATGGCTCTTGGCGAACGAATTAATAAAGATATAATAAGACACGGCGAGGACAAGGCCTTATCAGAAGCAGTTTTTCAGATTGACAATGATGAAACCTATGGAGTCTTAGAAGAACTTGGTATAGAGCATGAGGACGGAATGGTTATTGTTTCTCGTGAAATAAATTCTGACGGCAAAAGTGCCTGCAGAATTAACGGACGTATTACAACTGCTTCGGCGCTCAGAGACCTTGCAAAAACAGTTCTAAATATACACGGTCAGCACGATAATCAGTATTTATTAAATCAAAGCAAACATATAATGTTTTTAGACAGTTACGGCAAACTGGAACTGAACCAGTACAAAAAACTGTATGACAAAAGAAAAGAAATACTTAGAGAAATTGAATTAAACAGTATTGACAACGAAGAAAAACAAATGAAAACTGATATGCTAACATATCAGGTAAACGAACTACAAAAAGCAAACCTTGTTCCCGGGATGGAAGAAAAACTGGAGACAAGACAGAATTATTTAAGCGAAATCAGTAATATTTCAAGCGTTGTGGGAAATGCAAAATACAAATTATCAGAGGCAGACAAAAGTGTTTATGATGTACTTTCCGGAATATCATCTTCATTTGACAGTATTTCACAGTATGACGAAACATTAAAGGAATTGTCGGAACGATTAAACAGCGTAACCTTAGAGGTGGAGGATATTGCTTATACTGTAGCGTCATTTGCCGATGGTATAGTGGAAGACACAGGTGAACTTGATGAAATACAGGGCAATTTAAGTACCATTTACGAATTAAAAAGAAAGTACAAGAAGAGTTCGGTTGAGGAACTTATGATGTACTATTCAAATATTAAACAGCAGCTTGACGACATCGAGCAAAACGATGAAATAATAAATAAGTTAAATGAACAACTTAAAGAGACGGAAGAACAACTTTCAGTATGTGCAGATTATATTACAGAAAAAAGAAAAAGAAGCGGCAAAGCCCTTGAGGAACATATTTGCCGTGAATTGGAACAACTGGATATGCCTTATTGCAAATTTGTTGTTAACATTACAGATACGGACTTTAACAGTTTTGGTAAAGACGATGTTGAGTTTTTGATTTCTGCAAACCCAGGGGAGGAACCTAAACCTCTTAATAAAATTGCGTCAGGCGGTGAAATGTCCCGTATTATGCTTGCGATTAAGTCCATTTTGTCAGATGCCGATACGGTTAACACTCTTGTTTTTGACGAAATTGATGCAGGAGTAAGCGGAAGAGCTGCAGACAGGATTGCAGAAAAATTGTCAAAACTTGCAAGTAATAAGCAGGTACTTTGTATAACCCACCTTGCGCAAATTGCAAGCAAAGCAAAAAATCATTATCTGGTTGAGAAAAATGTGACGGATGATAAAACAAACACAACAGTTAAGCTTCTCGAGGGTAATGACAGGGTATGTGAGATAGCACGTATTATGGGCGGTCATAACGTAACAGAAAACACGTTAAATGCTGCACGGGAATTAATAGGAGAATAAAGTGAAACAAGTAGGTATAGTGGTAGAAAATTTCGATGATAATGCCAAAGTACAGTTTAAAAGAGCTTCTGCCTGCGGTGAAAATTGCGCAATGTGCGGTGGTTGCGAAAAACTGAACTCCTTTGTTGTGGCAAAAAACAAAATTTCGGCTGAAGTAGGAGATACCGTTATTCTGGAAACAGATACAAAAAGAGTTCTTTTGGCAGCTTTTTTTGTGTATATTTTACCTCTGATACTTGGCATTTGTGGTTTTGCAATTTTTGGGGCAATTATTGGAACGGTTATGTTTTTCGTTCCGTTTATAGTGTTGTTTTTAGTTAACAAAAGATTGGAAGTAAAATATTTGCCTGTAATAGTGAGGAAAGTCAAATGAGTACAATTGATATGCGTAGCGGCTCAATGTTGAAAAACATAATACGGTTTATGATTCCTGTTTTGGTCAGCAGTTTTGTTCAGAATCTTTTTAATGCTGCAGATATGATTGTTGTGGGTAATTTTGCAGGCAGTAAGTATCTTGCGGCTGTTGGTGCTACAGGCTCTTTATGCAGCACTTTAATAAACTTTTTTATAGGACTTTCTGTTGGCTGCGGTGTAACTGCATCTCATTTTTTTGGTTCCGATAATGATGAGGATTTATTTAAAGTTGTCAATATGTCTTTTTGTTCCGCTGTAATTGTTGGTGTTTTCCTTGCTCTTGTAGGAAACCTTTTCGCAGAGCCATTATTAAAATTTATCAATACCCCTGGTGACATTTTGCCTTATTCCGTAAAATATCTTAAGATTTTCTTTTTGGGTATGCCTGCGAATATGGTGTTTAACTTTATGTATTCTGTAAGCCGTTCTGTAGGAGATACAAAGAGACCTATGATTTACATTACTCTTGCAGGAATAATAAATGTAGTATTGAACCTAGTTTTTGTTATAGGTTTTAAAATGAATGTTGAAGGTGTTGCTACTGCTACAATAATTTCGCAGTACGCGTCAGCATTTGCTATAACTTATGCTTTTACTAAAGAACATTATCCTTTAAAACTTGAAATTTCAAATTTCAAATTTGATTTTAAAATTGTCAAAAGAATTTTTCTTGTGGGTTTACCTGCAGGGATTCAAAGTACGATTATTGGTGCTACAAATACATTGATCCAGTCCTCTATAAACGTTTTCGGTTCTCAGGCTGTTGCAGGATATTCTGCAGGGGCTAACATTGGTAATTTCGTTTATTTTGCACTTAACTCTGTTTACCAGACGTCCATAACTATGACTGCACAAAACTACGGAAATAAAGATATGGCTCGTGTTAAAAAAGGTTTATTCATGTGCCTTGCAGTTGTTGCAACTGTAGGTGTTGTAGTATGCTCATTATGTCTGATTTTTAAAATTCCTCTTTTGAGACTTTATACTTCTGATGTTAAGTCAATAGAGGCAGGCGTGATTTATTATAACATAGTAATAAGAACATACATGCTTTGCGGAATAATGGAAGTAATGACAGGATGCTTAAGAGGTCTTGGCAGGTCATTGGAAGCAATGTATATCACGTTGACGGGTATGGCAGGAATAAGAATACTGTGGAACATTTTTATCTTGCCTCTTAACAACACCCTTACCAATGTTTTTTTAACATATCCTGTTACTTGGATAATTACAATAACAATTTTCTCTCTTAGACTATTTGTGGTAATCAAAAAAATGGAAAAAACCTTGTAAAATATAGTTTTAAAAATTTTTAAAAAA
>JAGCLT010000046.1 GCA_017646825.1 Clostridia bacterium
AAAACTGAAAAAACCTCCCTATATAGAATAGTAGAGGGAGATTTTTAAAAAGCATTTGTGAAAATGCCACTTATTTTCCGTATAGTAAGAGGCTTTTTATAAAAACACAACTGAATATCAAGCATCAGGATACATAAGCAATAATGCGAGCAAGGCTGCAAAGGCGCCATGACCTTCCAAACAGAAGCGAGCGATAAACTTACTGCAGCGAGGCGGAATAGCAAACCGCTGTGCCAAGACCATTATTGCCGATAATGATACTCCCGTCTTGAACTCGTCACTGAATTGGACGGTCGGTCATAAGAATGAGCGAAGGTGGAATTCCTGTGAGGATTAGCTAAAATCCGTTCTGATGCTTCAATAATCAAAATTCTAATAAGTTAGGAGGAAATTTTATGTCAAGAAAAAACAATGAACCTAAAATCACTCAGGTGATTTATTATCATTCAGGAACTAATGAGGAATTTAATCATTTCCTCAAATCAGTTGTTAAAGACTACATAAGCCAAGGGCTTGAACAACCGGAAACGGACGTTCAGGAACCCAAGGATGATATGCAAGAAAATGACGGCGGAATTTCGTTAGATTTTTAGCTGGATATATTAAAACTTATGTGGTATTGTTTGTTGCTAAGGAAGGAGAATTATTATGAATATCATGCAAGCATGGAGAATTTGGATTTATTACAGATTGTCAAGAGATGACGACAAGGAAATGAATTCACTAAAAAACCAAAGACAAATTTTGATGGACTACATCGAAAAGAATGGGTATCAGTTCGCAGGAGAATCATTCGATGACAATGTAAGCGGAATGACCTTCGAGAGAAACGGAATTGAGGAAATTTATCAAGCCGCTGCGGAGCATAGAATGGATGTCGTACTTGTAAAAGACTTATCAAGACTCGGCAGAGAGAAAATTCAAACTGCGATGTTCATCGAATACTTGAGAAGTCACAACATCAGGGTTATAAGTGTAACCGACAACACAGACAGCTTCAACGAGGACGATGAATTTCGTATGGATATGAACCAGTTCATCAACCATATGTATGCCAGAGATGTGAGCAAGAAAGTAAGATACGGTTATCGTCAAAAACAGAAAGACAAGGGCGTTTGCAATATGCCACCAATGGGATATTACAAGGACAAGCTCAAAGACGAAATCGTAATTATGGACGAGCCTGCTGAAATCGTAAGAGAAATCTACACGATGTATCTTGACGGATACGGATTCAAAGCCATTGCAGAAAAGCTGAATAAAGACGGCAAGAAATCGCCGTCATACTATCAAAAGCTTTATAACAACAAAAATCAAGGCTACAACAAGCCGGCAATTACATTCAGGTATCTATGGGACCCGACAGCAGTAAAGCGAGTGCTTACGAATGAGTTCTACACAGGCACACTTGTATGTCACATTGAAGAAACTGACAAAGCAAAAAAGATACGAAGAAAAGTGCCAAAGGAAGAACAGTTCAGGCATGAAAACTACGCACCCGTGATTGTTCCAAAGGAAGTATGGGATAAGGTTCAAAATCTTATCGAAAGTAAGAAGGAAACCAATGTCCGTGCAAGCTCGGGAAATCCGTACCACAGGTACACAGGACTGCTAAAATGCGGTGACTGCGGATGCACCTTTGTCGCAAAGATAAGAAAATGGGGTGACAAGCCTGACAGAGTAGAATATGTCTGCAATGGCTATCACAGATACAAAGGCTACTGCACATCCCACAGAGTTCAGGAAAAGGACTTGGATGCTCTTGTGTATAAAGAATTGTCAAGACTGAAATCAAAGGCACAGGACAACTGGCTTACCATTGAGGATGAGGTCAAAAAGTGGTTATCGAATAAAGGAAATACCGACAAGAAAATAAGGGATTACCGAGCGATGATTGAAAACCTTGAGCTTGAACAGGAAAACATCCTGATAGAGAGAATCAGAGATATGCAAAACCGAGCTACATATGACAGAATCCTTGAAAAAAGAAAGGTCGAAATAGAAAACCTTAAAACAAAAATTCAAGATATACTTAATATGGAGCAGACGGTTAAAAAGCGAAAGAAAGAAATCAAAGAAAGCATCGATATACTTGATGGAATCATAGCAGAAGGTGCAATCAGTAATGTAAACCTAAGGCTTCTCGTAAAAGAAATTATAGTTCTCGATATGGAGAACAACGAGCTTGCCCTGGTAATAGTAATGAACGCACCATTCGGTGAGTACGGCGAAATATTCGATGACGATGGAAATGTAACCCTTGCACACAATGGAGATTACAAACCAATACCTCTCGAAGAAGTGAAGAATTAAAGAAAAAGTGCTTACGGGAGAAATCTCGTAAGCACTTGGAAAATGGTGCAGGTAACAGGACTTGAACCTGCATGAAATTGCTTTCACATGGACCTGAACCATGCGCGTCTGCCAATTCCGCCATACCTGCATATTAAATTATAACCTCATAATTTTTACACGGGAGAGGTAACCCCGAGGAGGAGCAAAACCGCTTAATCCTCATATATGAAAACGGACAAACCGATTTCAACAAGTTTTCACCGATGTGACGCGAGCTGAACCATGCGCGTCTGCCAATTCCGCCATATCCGCATATTGAATTATATAATACGATAAGAGGAATTGTCAGCCGCGCCCGCGAGACAGTTTGCGGTGCCCGAAATCAAAGATTTCGACCGCTGCACTTTCAAACATTCTGACAATGTTTGAAACTACCAATTCCGCCATATCCGCATATTGAATTAAAAAATAGCAAAAGTTGGAGCTGGTGGCGTGACTCGAACACGTGACCTGCGCATTACGAATGCGCTGCACTACCAACTGTGCTACACCAGCATTTCTAAAACATATTATACAAAATTTTATTTTTTAAGTCAAGGCATAATGCAAACTTGATTCTTATATTTTATAATAAAAGGAGTATGCCTATGTTAAGATTTAAAAAATACAGCGGCAGAATTATATATGCCGTTAATATAAAAAGAATATTCTGGTTTTTGGTTTTACTTATTTTTCTTGCAGGACTTGTTATAACTACATATTCTGTTCAACAATCATTCATTCCTGTAGTAACTGTTACGGCAGAAACAACTGCCGTTCGTGAAGTTGAAAATATAATAGATACCACAGTTTTGACGGTAATTGAACAAAATGATATTTCGTATAGCAATTTGTACAAATTAAAGCAAAATGATAACGGCGTGGTTTCCGCAATAGAATCAAACACCAAAAACATTAATCTTTTAAAATCCCAACTGTCGATAAGTATTAATAAAGAAATGGGACAGTTGCAGGAAAAAACACTTAATATTCCTCTGGGAAGTATTTTTTCATCTGCGATGTTTACTGGGTGGGGACCAAAAATTCCTATTAAAATAAACAGAGTGGGTTATGCTTCTGTTGATTTTGTGAGCGATTTCGTGTCTGCAGGAGTAAATCAGACAAAGCATAATATTGCCGTTTCGGTAAATGCCGAAATAAGCGTTATTCTTATGAAACAAAACCTTGAGTTTGATATACAGACAACGGTGCCTGTTACCGAAACAGTAATAGTGGGAGAGGTGCCAAGCTTTTACAAAAACTAATTTTTCTTACGCCTTAACATTGAGTTTTCGGGAACGTACTGGGGTAATTTCATATTAACTTCCATTTGAGCGTGAGGTGCAGACTGTATACTCTCGCCCTTGTTGTTTGTCATACTGTCAACAGTAAACTTCAAAAATTCGCCCTTTGGTCTTAGTATTTCAATTTCTTCGCCAACTGAGAATTTGTTACGCTGATATATCGTTGCGTTGCCGTCAGGATCGCACTTTACAACTGTGCCCACAATGTCGTAATCTCTTATATATGCACTTGTTTCGTATATCTGACCGTTTTCACGGCAGTCGTTGTGCCAGAATCCTCTTGAATAATGTCTGTGACTGATTTTGCACAGTTCCTCTAATTTGCTCTGGTCAAATACGTATTTGTCAGGGTTTTCTAAATATCTGTCAATTTCTTCTCTGTATGCTTTTACAACAGTAGCCACATAGTACTCGCTTTTTACCCTGCCCTCGATTTTAAGACTTGATACCCCTGAGTTAATAATTTCGGGCAGGTACTCTATTAGACACATATCTTTTGAATTGAATATAAAACTTCCGTTTTCGCTTTCGGTAATTCTCATATATTCGCCGGGACGTTTTTCTTCAACAAGGTGGTAATTCCATCTGCAGGACTGGGCACAGTCCCCTTTGTTGGAATCTCTGCCTGTCATATAGTTACTTAATAAACATCTGCCTGAATATGAAATGCACATAGCACCGTGTACAAACAACTCGAGTTCCAAATCAGGGTTTGTGTTCTTACGTATTTCTGTTACCTCGTCACAATTAAGTTCACGGGCAAGAACAACCCTTTTTGCACCTAACTGGTGCCACATATCAGCACTTTGCCAGTTTACGATGTTTGCCTGAGTGCTTACGTGAATGTCAAGTTTGGGAGCAGATTTCCTAATTACGTTAAATCCGCCCAAATCAGACACAATAACCCCGTCGGCACCGTAATTATAAAGTTGTTCCGCAAAGCGTGACAACGGCTCTAAATCGCGGTTTTTCATTATTACATTTACTGCAATGTATATCTTTTTGCCGTGGTTGTGTGCAAAGTCTATTCCGTATTTTAACTGCTCAGGCGTAAAGTTGTCGCAAGCAGTACGGAGTGAAAATTCTTCTCCTCCGGCGTATATGGCATCAGCACCGTAAAGCACTGCGGTTTTTAGTTTTTCAAGATCCCCTGCAGGGGCTAATAATTCAGGTCTGTTCATAATTTACTCCTAACAAAAAATATATAGATATTATACATTTTTCTACGCTGTTTGTCAACTTGACGGCGGACAAAAGGTGTATTATAATATACTTGAGGTGAGTATATTGGTAAATATAGGGAACGAGTGGGACGCTCTTTTAGCATCTGAATTCAAAAAAGATTACTATCTTAAATTACGGGAATTTTTAAAATACGAGTACAGAAATTTTAACGTGTATCCTGCTATGGAAAATATATTTAACGCACTTCGTTACACGTCCTATTCCGACGTTAAAGCAGTAATACTGGGGCAGGACCCCTATCACGGCTACGGTCAGGCACATGGTCTTTGCTTTTCTGTGCAAAAAGGTGTAGAGCCTCCGCCGTCGTTAAAAAACATTTTTACTGAACTTCATGACGATTTGGGGATTGAAATCCCTGCGTCGGGAGAATTGACAAACTGGGCGAAAAACGGAGTACTGCTTTTAAACACCGTACTTACCGTCCGCGACGGAATGGCAAACAGTCACAGAAATATGGGCTGGGAAATACTGACCGACAGAATTATTTCACTTCTTAATCAAAGGGAAAAGCCTATGGCGTTTATCCTGTGGGGAAGTCCCGCCAAAGCAAAAATGCCCCTTATTACCAATAAGAATCACAAAATTTTAACTACTGTTCACCCAAGTCCCCTTTCTGCTTACAGAGGCTTTTTCGGGTGCAGGCACTTTTCGAAAACTAATGAATTTTTAATGGAAAATAATATAACTCCGATTAATTGGAATTTATTTTAAAAAACTATTGACAAATATATAGAAAATGATATAATTAAATATATCAGTAATGATTACTATTATTTTAAATATTATTTGGAGGTAATGAAAATGAAAAAATGGGTATGTAAAATTTGCGGTTATGTTCACGAGGGAGATGCAGCTCCTGACAAATGTCCTGTATGTAATGCGGGTGCAGATAAATTCGCTGAACAGGCAGGGGAAAGAACATGGGCTGCTGAACACGCAGTAGGCGTGGCAAAAGGCGTTAGTGAAGACATTATCAGAGATTTAAGAGCAAACTTTGAAGGAGAATGCTGTGAAGTAGGTATGTATCTTGCAATGGCAAGAGTTGCACACAGAGAAGGCTATCCCGAAATTGGCTTGTACTGGGAAAAAGCAGCATACGAAGAAGCAGAACACGCTGCTAAATTTGCAGAGTTGTTGGGCGAAGTTGTAACAGACTCAACAAAGAAAAACCTTGAAATGCGTGTTGATGCAGAAAATGGTGCAACAATGGGTAAATTTGACCTTGCAAAACGTGCTAAAGAAGCAAATCTTGATGCTATTCACGATACTGTTCACGAAATGGCAAGAGACGAGGCTCGTCATGGTAAAGCCTTTGAAGGACTTTTAAAGAGATATTTTAAATAAGATTGTTTTGCAGGCGGCTGGTATAAAGCCGCCTGTTTTAGAAAAAAGGAGAGATTAATAATGCTTGATTCAAAGGTTTCAAAATTACTTAACGAACAGATAACAAAGGAATTATACTCTGCATATCTGTATCTTGATTTTTCTGTATTCTACGAGGCACAGGGTCTGGACGGATTTGCCAACTGGTATATGATTCAGGCACAGGAGGAAAGAGACCACGCAATGCTGTTTTTAAAGTATTTGCAGATGTGCGGGGAAAAGGTTGACCTTGGTGCTGTAGATAAGCCGGATAAGGAACTTAAAACTCTTATGGATCCGCTTAAGGCAGGTTTTGAACATGAACTGTATGTTACAGGACTTATAAACAACATCTATGGTGCAGCGTACGATGTAAAAGACTTCAGAACGATGCAGTTTCTTGACTGGTTTGTGAAAGAACAACTTGAAGAAGAAAAGAATGCTGATGATATGATTAAAAAGATGGAACTGTTTGGTAATGACTCAAAAGGGCTTTACTCTCTTGACAGTGAGTATGCCGCAAGAGTTTATACTGCTCCGTCATTAGTTTTAGATTAATAATGAACACAAGGGGAGAGCCGAGTGAGCAATTTGCTGACGGGTGCAATTTCTGTCTTCTCCCACATATATAAACTAAAAATAATAACTTAAGGGTTTGAGATTACTCAAACCCTTTATTTTTTATAAAACCCGGAAACTCAAGACCTTGCTTCTATTGCATTTTAAATAATATTATGATAAACTGATAAAAAGAGTAGGGAGATGAGAATTATGTTTTGGAAACGTTTGTTTGGACGGAAAAAACAACAACCCCAACCACAACCTCAACAAAAAAATGTGATTACATTAAGAACTCCAGAGGGAATTGGTTTGGAAAAAGATTATCATTTGAAGTACTATCGTGCCGATTATATGGGTGGCGGTCACGGAGGAATAACCATAACATTCCATGCTGCAGAAAGATTGGTAACTTACTCAGAATATAAACATACAGACAAAGAGAACATAGACGAGAAAGATGAATTGAGTATTCCCGACTCAATAACAACAAAACACGAATTAATAAAATATATTCAGGAACAGTGGGAACATTTGCCGTCATTTTATATAAAAAATTTAAACTACATATACTGTGACTGTTGTGGAGGACGTATTTCGTTATATGATATGAAGTTTTATAATTTGTCACGCGGTCATTCTATTTGCGAGAATTGTACAAGAAAATTATTGGCGTGTGGGTATTTAAGCGAAGAAAATATTGTATCAATAACCGATTTTACACAAAAACCGGTTGAAAATGAGAACTGACCTCGTAAATGCGGTCAGTTTTTTCTTGCTATTGTTCTTTGCTGATGTTATAATTAAAATCAGAAATGAGGTAATATTATGATATCAAAAAGTGATATAGACAACGGTTTATTATATTTTGGAATTGACGACAAATACAAAGAACAATGTTACAAGTGTCAGGAGGCAATAAACAACAATCCTTTGTGGCTTGAAGCATTCAAAAGAGTGTTTGAATTTTTAAATTACGGTGATGTTGACTGTTTAAAAACTGTATGGGACTTAAATGATATTTCACAGTTGTTTACAGAGGGAATACACCCTTTTGCTACAAATCTTATGGTTGTATTGGGATACAAAACAAGCAGGGAAAATGTAGAAAAGGCAAAACTTGATGAAATACAGATACAAGTTCACAAGCAAAGGGTGAAATCTATTTTTCAGTCAGATTTTGCAATTGACAAACACGGCGGTATAAGATTTATTATGATGTCCTGGGCGTACTATTTTATAAGAATGAGAATAATTGAGGTAGGAAGACTGCAGTATGAAAACTTTGACGGACAGTGCATAAGAATCCATATTCCTGAAACTGTGCCAACGGGTGAAAAGTTTGACCAAAATGCAGTACTTGCTTCTATAAATGAATCAAAAGCATTGGTAAAGAAACTGTTTGGACTTGAAAATCCAAGGTATGAATGTACTTCGTGGCTTTTGTGTAAAGAAGTAGTTAAAGAGTTGGGGGAGCAGTCAAACATATATAAATTTTATTCTCTGTTTGACGTAGAAGACGGGGACGACTGTCTACACGACATATTTGACAATGTTTTTCCTTACGACGATTATGACGACTATACTGCCCTTTCCGAGGACACAAGCCTTAAGAAAATGATTAAAGAGAAAATATTAAAGGGCGTAACTTTCAGACTTGGTAAAGGCGTTCTTAAAGAGGGGATATAAGTTTTGGGTATAAACGAGAATTTATTAACAGTTGCGGCAATTTTACCTGCAATAATTTTGTGTGTATATGTGTATAAAAAAGACAGAGTGGAAAAAGAGCCTGTCGGATTGCTTATAACCTTGTTGGTGTGCGGTATGGCGATTGTATATCCTGCAGCAGAAATAGAGGGCTTTGCAATAGGAATTTTAAAAAGAATATTTGCCGGATTTAATATGAACTCCCCTATAGTGGGCAGGGCTTTTATTGCAATAGAAATGTTTTTAATAGTTGCTGTGACTGAAGAGGGACTAAAGTACATCGTTCTTAACTTTTTTACCAAAAACAACAATGAATTCAACTGTATTTTTGACGGCCTTATATATGCGGTTTTTGTTTCTTTGGGATTTGCGCTATTGGAAAATGTTATGTATGTTTTAAGATACGGATGGACCAATGCTCTTTTAAGAGGGTTTATGTCTGTTCCGGGGCATATGTTTTTTGCAGTAATGATGGGGTATTATTACTCCCTTGGAAAAATAGCAGACAAGGCACAGGAACTGGAAAGTTATTATCAGATAAAAGGGCTTATAGATAGCACACAGCCGAAATTTAATTCGAAAAATTTCAGAATAAAAAGTTTTATAATTCCCGTTGTGCTTCACGGAACATATAATTACTGCTGCAGCGTAGGAACAAAAGTTGCAACGGCATTTCTTGTTATGCTGCTGTTCTTTATGTACTCTCACTGCTTTGGGAAAATCAGACTGTTGTCAAAGAATGACGGAAGTAACATATCTTATGCAAGAGCGTTATTGCTTAAAAAGTATCCCGACTTAAAGGAGGAAGAAGAATGAGTATAATAGTGTTTTTATTACCTTTGATTTTACTGGTGGCAGGGTTAATCGCTATGAGATTTGAAAAGTCATTGCAGTTAGGCAGAATATGGGCAACTGCAGGACTTACTTTTACTGCCGTAATGTACACCTTAATTGGTGTTCTTATGTTGGCACTGACATCAAAACACAGTAACTTTTACATAACATTGACAGTTGTTGCGGTAATACTTTTATATGTTTTATTTGTGGGCTTAATATACGGATTTAGTAAAAAGAAAAAAGTGTATATACCTATTGCAGTGTGTCTTGTTATTTGTATGACTGCGTGGATGGGCTATTACAGTTACCAGAGTTATGTGGACAGTATCCCGACTGTAAGTGACAGCGGAAACCTTTTGTGGCAGTATCACCCTTATGGCGAAGACACAAAAGTTGCCACATTGGACGATGAGGCAACACTAAAAATTATAGAGGATTTCCCCCGTATTGACGGCGCAACTGCTCTTTATCCCATATATTCT
Organism: Clostridia bacterium; assembly: GCA_017646825.1. GTDB lineage: Bacteria > Bacillota > Clostridia > Monoglobales > Firm-18 > RGIG1864. The sequence continues at coordinate 9,830 of JAGCLT010000046.1, forward strand.
GCATTTGCAAAGGCGGTATATCCAGAAAGTGCACTTAATGAAATACAAACCAAAGGGAGCGACATTTTATCCTGTACCACAACGGGAACGGCGTACGAAAGAATAGTAACAGGAGAGGTTGACGTGATTTTTGTGGGCGGTCCCTCAAAGGAGCAAACACAGTTTGCAAAAGAAAACAATGTTGAACTGCAGTTTACACCTATAGGCAAAGAGGCATTTGTATTTTTCGTAAACAGCAACAATCCCCTTGATAATATAACTTTGGAGCAGATACAGGACATCTATTCAGGCAAAATTACAAAGTGGGAACAACTGGGTGTCGAGGGCTTTGGAAACATTAAAGCCTTTCAGCGTGATGAGGGAAGCGGAAGCCAGACGGCGCTTTTGAAAATTATGAACGGCAAAGAACTAGTGACACCGCCAAAGGAAAATGTAATTGCAGGTATGGGCGGAATTATAAGCAAAACTGCAGACTACAAAAACTATAAAAATGCCATCGGTTATTCCTTCAGATTTTATTCCAATGAGATGGTAGGAAATGACCAGATAAAACTGTTAAAGATTAATGGCGTAGCACCAACTTTAGAAAACATAGAAAACGGAACATATCCCATTTTTTCTGAGTTTTTTGCAGTAACAAGAAAAGACACTACCGACAACGTAAAAAAAATTGTGGAGTGGGCGGTATCTTCGCAGGGACAGGAACTTGTTGAAAAAACGGGATACACAAGAGTTAAATAAACTGTATATTATACAAAAAACATCCACCTGAAATCAGGTGGATGTTTTGTTATATTATTTTATTGCTTCACGAAGCCATTCAAGTGTACAAGCAACCATGTGTTTTCCTGTTTCTTCAGATGCTTCTTTTGCGCTTTCTGCAAACCATTCAGTATTCTGGGCACAACGGCTCAAATCAACATTTTCAGGATAAGTACCCATCATTAAGCTTGTTTCCCATTTGCCCGCATGGTCGAAACCACCGCATTTTATCTGTGCATCAGCACCGATAAGAGGAATAACCTTGATGTATGAGAATGGGTCCTCTCCGCCGCCAAGATTTTCATAATAGTTAGCGTAAGAATCACTGCCCCACCAACCTTTGCCAAGGGTTTCTTCCATATATTCCATTGTAACTTTTTTTGCCGCCTTGTGGCACGCGATAGTCATAGGCATAAGGCCTGCGCCTTCTGTTTGATGATGAGGAACAAGATAGATGTTTTTTATACCGCCTGCAATCATTGACTTAAGAATGCAATATAAATACTGCGCGTATGTATCTTCGTCAACGTGTATATGGTTGGGCTTCGGAGCACATACGGCATAAGAAGCAACACCATACCAGATGGGTGGACAAATCACTATTTCTTTTTCTTTCTCAAGTTCACGAAGACATCCGTTTACTACCATAGTATCTGTACCGCAGGATGCGTGGTGTGCATGATATTCAATAGTACCTATAGGGATGATAAACGGCACCTTTCTTTTTACTGCATCTTCAATCTGGTCGTGAAACATATTAATTAGTTGCATAATATAGCCCCCTTGAAAATTTAATTATATTTCAGATTAAAATCAATCTGACTTTATTATATAATAATTTGGTAATCTTGTCAATTAAATACGATGTATATATTTAACTTGCTAAAAGTTCCTGCCTGTGATAAAATACAAAGTACATATAGAGTTTTGAGTGGCAACGCGTCGAATAAAAGAAGAGAACTACAATGTGGAAAGATTTGTATGTGAGTGGTGAAATGGTCAGTGATAATGGCATCATTATTAAGGATGAAGAGTATATGGAATCTTGTAGAATAACTCTGGAAAAATGCTCTAAATATTATGCAATTACTTGTGGAGTTTATGGCACAATGGTCCATACCGCATTTTGTAGTGCTGAAGATTGCGATGATGTATATGAAAAAATGAAAATGGAATTGCAAGAGTTTATTGACAGTGACTTAACCGACGATGAAGAATGCGAGTTTTATGAAAATTTTGTTATGAAATATTGATGGCGGTTTTTGTTCTAACTTAACACGAACTTGACACTAAATAGGTTTGCATCTAAACCTTATGCCTCGCAATAACGAAAAAGGTGTGGCATCAAGATTATACAGTCTTTATATGTGGTGCGCAGCACCGCAACGATATGAATTCTAACGAATTCTCGATATGTTCCTTATGGAACTCGATATGTGCTTCGCACTCGATATGTTGCCTTACGGCAACGAGATGATTAAAAGGAGTTGAAAAAATTGGCAAGAGCAAGCGGTGTACTTATGCATATTTCATCGTTATACGGCGATTATTCAATCGGCTCTTTTGGTGACAATGCAAAAGAGTTTATAGATTTTTTAAAGGAATGTGATTTTTCATACTGGCAGGTTTTACCCTTTTGTATGGCAGACAGTTTTAATTCTCCATACCAGTCATATTCTGCCTTTGCAGGTAATCCCTATTTTGTGGATTTAAAAACACTTTACAAAAAGGGTGTTATTACAGACCAACAGTTAAAAAACAGTTGCCAGAATACTCCTTACAGTTGCGAATATGACCGGCTTTATAAAGAACGGCTTCCGCTTCTTTTAGAGGCATCAAGAAAGTGCAACTACAAAGACGATGTAAAGAAATTTATTGACGAAAATACCGAAATATCTTCTTTTTGTATGTTTATGGCGAAGAAAGAGGCAAACGGGCATATACAATGGCAACAATGGGACAATGAGGAAATAAACCCCGAAATACTGTTTATGTGGCAGTTTATTCAGTACGAGTTTTTTGCCCAGTGGGCGGAAATAAAAGATTACGCCAACAAAAACGGCATAAAAATAATAGGTGATATGCCAATTTACGTATCATTAGACAGTGCAGACGTATGGAGCAATCAAAAACTGTTCTGTCTTGACAGTGAGGGCAGACCTGAAAAGGTGGCGGGAGTACCGCCCGATTATTTCTGTGCTGACGGACAGTTATGGGGTAACCCCTTATACAACTGGGAGGAAATGAAAAAAGACGGATACAGTTGGTGGGGAAGAAGAATTTCTGCAATGGCAAAAATGTTTGATGGAATAAGAATAGACCATTTCAGGGGCATTGAGGCGTACTGGTCAGTTGATGGCAAAGAAACCACTGCAAGAAACGGCAGATGGGAAAAAGGTCCCGGAATGGAACTTATAAATGTTATAAAGAAAAATGCGGGAGACTGTATGATTATAGCGGAAGATTTAGGGGATATAACAGAGGAAGTAAATGCCCTTGTTAAGGAAAGCGGATTTCCGGGAATGAGAGTGTTCCAGTTTGGATTTTTAGACGGGTCGGACAGTACAAATATGCCTCACAATTACCCTAAAAACTGCATTGCCTACACGGGAACTCACGACAACAACACACTTCTTGGCTATTTATGGGAACTTGAAGCAGGAAGAAAAAAAGATATGCTTAATTATTGCGGATTTTTCGGCGACAACTTTGAAGAGGGTTTTGACTACGTTCTCCGCACGATTTTCATAAGTCACGCCGACACGGTAATACTGCC
>JAGCLT010000047.1 GCA_017646825.1 Clostridia bacterium
CAAATATTTCTTCGCCGTTGATTGAAACAAGTTCATCACCAGGTAAAATATTGTATTTATGGGCAGGTGTGCCCTGCTCTATATCTATAATACGAACTGCCATAATACCTCCTGTAAAGTGTGTGATAATGGAAACTTTACTAACAATATATTTTACCATATTATTATTAAATTTTCCACAAAATTTTAAAGGACAAAAAAATAAAGGGCAGGAAAGACCTACCCTTGACTGTTTAATTATACAAAAGAATTAAGCTTCTTTTTTAATAACAGCTTTGCCTTTGTAATAACCGCAAGATTTGCAAACTCTGTGTGGAAGTGTCAATTCGCCGCACTGTGGGCATTTTACGAATGATGGAGCTTCGAGTTTCCAAACATTTGATCTTCTTTTATCTCTTCTTGCTTTTGAAAGTTTTCTCTTTGGTACTGCCATTTTTAGCACCTCCTCTAATTATTCATCGTTATCCAGTAATTGTTTTAAGATTAATAACCTTGGGTCAACTCTTTCTTCGAGCTGACAGCCACAATTCTCTTCCTTCGGTCTGCCACATTTTGGACAGAGTCCCTGACAATCCTCTTTGCAGAGCATTGTAGAAGGGATTTCCAAAGAAAGTTCTTGCAACACAAGCTGTTTTACGTCAAGTATGTTATTGCTGTTCACCGGGATTTCGCTTTCCGGGTCTGTGAGGGTCGCCGGAGTAACTATAAATTCCTGTGAAAAGGAAAAGTCCTTTTCAAACAGCTTTAAACATCTTGCACAGCTGCACTTGGCTGTTGCCTGTACAGTAAGCTTTATAAATGTTTCGCCATTACCTTTTTTAAGGAACAAATCTGTCTTAACAGGCTGTTCAAAGGCTGCATCATAGCTGACATTTTCTGCGGAAAAATCAAATTCCGTTGTAAGCTGTTTTTCAGTCTCACCACGAGTGAAGATATTGCTGAGATTAACTAACATAAAGCACCTCATAGGTCACTTAAATATTATATAAAGCTTTGCACATTTTGTCAAGGATATTTTTTGACAAAATGACGAAGTTTTTGGCTGATTTTCTATTAAAATTACTCAAAACAAAGGTGGCGTTTTACCAGCCACCTTTATTATGAGTTTTGCAATTAGGTTTAATTATTACAGGTATTTTTTTACGTTTTCTGTAAGTTCTTCTTCTGCAGCTGAAACTGATACTACAACAAGTTTGTCGCTAGCAATAGCATCGATTTTTTCCAGGAGTTCGCCCAGAGCCTGAACATTCTTTTCACCGATTTTCAGAAGACCGTCAACATAAACCTGTTCGATGTCGTAGTTGCCTGCGAGAACGCCAGCAAAGAAACCGTAGAACATGTTGTAATCTGCAATTTTATATTCGTCAACGTCAATGAGTCTTACTGCTGCATTGATGTTGTGTGTTTCCTGCATAGATTTTTCGATGCAAACGATGTTGCCTTTTACAACGCTGAGGTTTTCGTTGATCATATCGATCAGCTGTTTTGTTTTGCCTGAACCTTTAGGACCAGTAATTAATTTAATCATAAGAATACACTCCTTTATTGTACGCTGTAAGCGTTATTCACCTAATTTTTTCAAAAGTTCTTCGCGCTGTGCTTCATAGCCTGGTTTGCCCATAAGGGCGAACATGTTTCTCTTATAGTCTTCAACGCCTGGCTGGTTGAATGGGTTAACACCCAGCATGTAACCTGAGATAGCACAAGCTTTTTCGAAGAAGTAGATTGCATGGCCCAGAGTTACTTCGTCTTTGCCAGCAAGTTCGATAACGATGTTTGGTACACCGCCGTCGTTGTGTGCCAGAATTGTGTCTTTCATAGCGTTTGCGTTTACGATAGACATATTCTGGTTTGCAAGGAAGTTAAGACCGTCAGCATTTTCTGGGTCTTCTTCAAGGAAGAAGTCCTGTTTTGGTGCTTTTATGTCGATAACTGTTTCAAACATTGTGCGGCTGCCGTCCTGTACAAACTGACCCATAGAGTGCAGGTCTGTTGAGTAGATAACGGATGCTGGGAAGAGACCTTTCTGGTCTTTGCCTTCACTTTCGCCGAACAGCTGTTTGTACCATTCGTTCATCAGTGTCCAGTCTGCATCGTAACAAGCCATCAGTTCGATTGCTTTGCCTTTGCGCAGAAGGATATTTCTTGCTGCTGCATATTTGTAGCAGTCATTTTCTGGAGAAAGAACTTCGTATTCTTTGCAGGCGTTCTGTGCGCCTTCCATCAGTTTGTCAATGTCAAAGCCTGCTGCAGCGATTGGCAGAAGACCAACTGCTGTGAGAACAGAGAAACGGCCGCCAACATCGTCTGGAATAACAAATGTTTCATAACCTTCTTTGTCTGACAGATTTTTCAGTGTGCCGCGGGCTTTATCAGTTGTGGCATAGATACGCTTTGCAGCGCCTTCTTTGCCATATCTTTCTTCCATAAGTTTTTTGAAAACACGGAAAGCCAAAGCGGACTCTGTAGTTGTACCTGATTTTGAGATAACATTTACTGAAAGACGTTTGCCTTCGCAAAGTTTCAGGATATTGTTAAGATAATCAGGGCTGATATTGTTACCAACGAAATAAACTTTAAGATCGTTCAAATCGTTATACTGCATTGAACCCAGATATTCGATAGCTGCACGGGCACCAAGGTAGGAACCGCCAATACCGATAACTACAAGCACATCGCTGTCGCTTCTGATTTTTTCAGCTGCTTTTTTAATTCTGCCGAATTCTTCTTTATCGTAAGAAAA
>JAGCLT010000048.1 GCA_017646825.1 Clostridia bacterium
TATAATAAGTAATGAAGACTAACAAATTTTGACAGTTTTTCGAAAAACTATTGACAAATCGGCTTTTTTATGATATTATTAACTCTAATTTGAAACGCAGTGATGCGGAATAGTACGCAGATACTTTCGCCTTGAGAGAGATGCCGGGTGGTGCGAGGCATTGGGAGAGATTTGCAGAACTCACCGCGGAGCGGCTGTCGTGAAAATTGCAGTAATGGCAGACGGGAACTCCCGTAACAGAGTTAAGATGTGTTGGCATCTAAGGTGCATCCTTTTACAGGGTGAAGAAGAGTGGTACCGCGGAAACGTAGGATAATTATAACGTTTTCGTCTCTTTAAGTATAACAAAGAGACGGGAGCGTTTTTTTTGTTGGAATTTGAAAGGAGATATAAAAATGAAAAAAATCAGTATCGCAGACATCACACTTAAAAAACTTTCAGAGGAACGTGAAATTTCATTGCTGTTCCGTGAAAAGTCAGCAATTGCAAACTGTGCAGATTTACTCGGCGCAGATGCTGTTGAATTGCCTGTAGTTAAAAATCTCCGTGAAGATACAATTATATATAAAACTATTGCCCAGAATATAAGAAATGCAACTCTTGCAATACCTGTGGGCTTTAATAAAGAAGATGTTGCCTCCACCTGGGAATGTATTAAAGATGCAAAAAAACCACGTCTTCAGATTGAACTTCCCGTGTCAACAATCCAGATGGAATATACTTATCACGTTAAACAGGCAGTTATGCTTGAAAAGATTGCAGAACTTGTTAAAGAGGCAAAAACATATTGCGAAGATATTGAGTTCTGTGCCCTTGACGCTACACGTGCAGACCTTGACTTTCTTATCTCTGCAGTAAAAGGAGCGGAAGAAAACGGTGCAACTGTTGTAACAATTACTGACAATGCAGGGGTATCAACTCCCGAAGAAATTGCTGAACTTGTTAAAAATGTAAAAGAGACAGTAACCGTTCCTTTGTATGTGGCAGTTTCTGACAGAATCAATATGGGTGTTGCATCAGCACTAGCTGCAATTAAAAACGGTGCCGACGGCGTTAAGTGTGCAATGGCAGGAAAAGACGTACTTTTAACTGCAGAGCTTTCCGACGCCATAACTGTTTGCGGTGCACAGATAGCCGCAAAAACAAACCTAGATAATACAAAAATTCACTCATCAATAGACGATATGCTTTCAAACATAAACCACGAAGATTACGAAGGAGAAAACTTTGTCAGCGAAAAGAAAAAGATATTGCTTGATGCTGACTGCACTATGGCACAAGTCGCCAATGCCGCAACAGTATTGGGCTACGAGCTTTCTGACTCTGACGTGGGAAATGTGTATAAAGCACTTATGCAGGTATGCGAAAAGAAAGGTGCAGTAGGGGCAAAGGAATTTGAAGCATTGGTAGCAAGTTCTGCTATGCAGGCACCATCAACATATCATTTTGAAACATACACAACCACAAGCAGTAATGTGTCAAGTTCAATGTCACAGGTTACTTTAAAATGCAATGACGAAATTATGGTGGGGGTAAGCAACGGAGACGGTCCTATTGACTCTGCTTTCCGTGCAATAGAACAGTGCATAGGCCACCACTACGAACTTGACGATTTTCAGGTGCAGTCTGTAACGGAGGGTAAAGAAGCCTTAGGCTCTGCCCTTGTAAGACTTCGCAACAACGGAAAATTGTATTCAGGAAACGGTACATCAACAGACATTGTTGCCGCAAGTATCAGAGCATATATAAATGCACTAAATAAAATCGTGTTCGAGGAGGAGTAAGATGAAAATAGTATTTTCAACCAAGAATGTAAGCCGCGCTACCTTTCTTGACACCTGCCGTTATGCCTTCGACTACGGTTTTTCGGGCTTTGAAATATACGATGCAATAAAAGAAAGAGGCAGTCATCACGACAGTATTTTAAGACGGGACAGAATAGCTGACGCCAAGAGAAAACTGGTTAACAGAAATCTTGCTGTTCCTGCAATCCGTATGCCTGAGGCGATTGAAAATGCAGAAGCGGATATGATTTTAAAATATGTAGATATGGCATCTGCATCGGGAATTTCAAATGTTATTGTACGTATTGACAAGGAAACTTCTTTTGATGTTCTTGACGGCAAACTTCAAAACGCCGTTAAAAAAGCGGAAAATGCAGAGGTAAATATACTTTTTGAAACAGTAGGGTACCTTGCAAACACAGAAAAGGTAATTGAAATTATAAATCACTTTTCATCTGCAGCAATAGGCGCTTCATGGAACGTAAGAGGCACATATTTTGAGGGGAGAGAGTCCTCTGAAGCAACAATAAAAACCCTGGGTGCATATATAAAATATGTACGCTTAGGTGATATGAAAGACGGAAAAACCGTATTAATTGGCGAGGGGGAACTTGACGTTCCGAAACTAATCGGTGCACTTTCTTCTCTTAATTACGAGGGTTATATCTGTGCTGCATGGAACGAAGAAATAAATGACGCGGATATAGTTCTTACCCACTTTGCAAATTACATTTCATCACTTAACCGTGACAAAAAGTCCTTTGACAAAGCGTACTATAACAGAGACAAAACAGGTACTTTTGTGTGGAAAAAATATGACGTTATTGATGCAACTTTCTCTGATGTTTTAGACACTATGGCGGAGAAGTATCCCGACCAGTACGCTTTTAAGTATCCGACTTTGGATTATACAAGAACATACCAGCAGTTCAGACGTGACGTTGACGAATGTGCCGCTGCCCTTATATCATTGGGCGTAAAGGCAGGAGACCACGTAGCTGTCTGGGCAACAAACGTACCCCAGTGGTTTATAACTTTCTGGGCAACTACAAAAATCGGTGCAGTTTTGGTAACTGTTAATACTGCATACAAAATTCACGAAATTGAGTATCTTTTAAAACAGTCCGACACTCACACTCTTGTTATGATAGAGTTTTCAAAGGACATTAACTATAAAGAGATTATACAGGAACTTTGCCCTGAACTTGAAAACTTAGAGCCGGGAAAACCCTTGTACTCCAAAAATTTGCCCTTTTTAAGAAATGTTGTAACAGTAGGTTTTTCTATGAACGGCTGTCTTACATGGGAGCAGATGCTTTCTCGTTCTTCTCTTGTTCCCCGTGAAGAAGTAAGAAGACGCGCATCACAGGTTTCGCCTGACGATGTATGTAATATGCAATATACTTCAGGTACAACCGGCTTCCCTAAAGGTGTTATGCTTACACACAGAAACATTGTAAACAACGGTAAAACAATTGGTGACAGAATGGACTTGTCAACTGCAGACCGTATGATGATACAGGTGCCTATGTTCCACTGCTTCGGTATGGTGCTTTCAATGACCTCTATGATGACACACGGGGGAACACTTTGCCCTATACCTTATTTCTCACCCAAATCATCACTTGCCTGTGTAAATGATGAAAAGATTACCTGCTTTAACGGTGTTCCCACAATGTTTATTGCGATGTTTGGACACCCTGATTTTGAAAAAACAGATTTTTCATATATGAGAACAGGTATTATGGCAGGTGCAAACTGCCCTGCAGACCTTATGAGAAGAGCATCCGTAGAAATGAATATGCGTGAAATCATATCCGTTTACGGACAGACCGAGGCTTCACCGGGCTGTACTATGGGTGAGGTAAACGAAGACCTTGACCACAGAGTTGAAACAGTAGGAAGTGCTTTCCCGGGAGTTGAATGTAAAATTATCGACCCTGAAACAGGTGACGAACTTCCTGACGGCGAAAGCGGTGAATTTGTAGCACGAGGTTTTAACATAATGAAAGGGTATTACAAAATGCCCGAAGCAACTGCTCAGGCAATAGACAAAGACGGCTGGCTTCATTCAGGGGATATCTGTATGAGAACGGAAGACGGCTACTACAAAGTAACAGGTCGTCTTAAAGATATGATTATCCGTGGCGGTGAAAACCTTTACCCCCGTGAAATCGAAGAATTTTATCTTACAAATCCCAAAGTACGTGACGTTCAGGTAGTTGGCGTTCCCGATGAAAGGTACGGCGAGGAATGTTGTGCGTGGATTATTCTTCATAAAGGCGAAATTGCAGACGAAAATGAAATGCGTGAATTCGGCAATGCTTACATTGCAAGACATAAAGTGCCAAGATACTTTATGTTTGTAGAAGAATTCCCCATGAACGCCGCAGGAAAAATCCTTAAATATAAAATGCGTGACATATCTGCAGAAAAATTGGGACTTAAAAAATAATTTATAAAAAATACTTGACAAAACGGGAATTGCAGAGTATAATTAGTTTCAAATTTGAATATCACAAATAAAGACTGTGACGAGGACGGTCGGATTGTGGGGCTTAAAGAGAGTTGCCGGACGGTGCGAGGCAATGGCTGAACTTTCCAATGACTTATCACCTCCGAGTCGGAGAACCGAAAACGAAAGTGAGTAGATTTCTTCCGTAATGCTGCGTAAAGGCAAAGGGCTTGTCAGAGCCCGGTAAGTGACGGAATATTTTCCGTAATTTGAGTGGTACCGCGGGTTTAATAACTCGTCTCAAAAAGTTTTTTTGAGACGGGTTTTTTGTTTTATTCAAAATCGTGAATGTTGCGAAAATGAAAGGAGACAAAACAATGGATTACAGTTTAAAAGAAGTAGCAGGGAGAATTAAAGACCTTCGTGAAGCAAAGGGCTACACACAGGAACAACTTGCAAAGCTTACAGGTGTATCCTATGAGGATTACAAAGTTTTAGAGCAGGGAGAAACAGATTTCAGTTTCACCTTTATATACAAGTGTGCAAAAGCATGTGGCGTTGAAGTTGTTGATTTGCTTGAGGGAACAAGCACAACTCTTACTTCTTTTGCCATTACAAGAAAAGGCGAGGGCTTAAAAATTTTAAAGAAGCACGGTGTGGAATACGATAACCTTGCCCCCAAATTCAAAGATAAACTTGCAGAGCCATTTTTGGTTAAATTCCCATATATTGAAGAAGAACAAAATCAGCCAATTAAGTTAAGTTCACATAACGGTCAGGAATTTGACGTTATCGTTAAGGGCTCTTTAAAAGTTCAGGTAGGAAACCATATAGACGTTTTAAACGAGGGCGACTCGATTTTTTATAACAGTATTATCCCTCATGGTATGATTGCAGTTTCAGAGGGCGGTTGTGAATTCCACGCAGTAGTTTTAAACCCTCAGGAGGGTACTGTAAGCGAGGAATATCCCGAAACACCTTATGTTGCCGAGAAAGTTGCAGTAAAAGAAAACAAAGGTGAAACTGTTGCAGACAAATTTATAGAGTCATCTTACGATGAAAACGGTGTATTTAACGGCATCGCATTTAAAAATGAGGATAAATTCAACTTTGCCTTTGACTGTGTTGATGCTGTGGCAGAAAAGAACCCTGACAAACTGGCTATGATGTGGGTGGCAAACGATAAAACAGACAGACGCTTTACTTTCTCCGATATGAAAAAGTATTCTGCAAAAACTGCAAATTACTTTGAATCTTTAGGCATCAAAAAGGGCGACACGGTAATGCTTGTACTAAAAAGACATTACCAGTTCTGGTTCTGTATGCTTGCACTTCATAAAATCGGTGCTATCGCTATCCCTGCAACAAACCAACTTGTAGAACACGATTTCACATACAGGTATAAAGCCGCAAAAGTAAAGGCAATAGTTTGTACTGCAGATGGTGACGTTTCAGACGAAGCAGAAAAAGCGGCAAAAGAATTCCCCGGAATGGTTAAAGTATTAGTGGGCGGCAACAAAGAGGGCTGGAAAGACTTTAACGTTGAAATGGAACGTTTCAGCACACACTATTACCGCACAGAAAACACACCTTGCGGAAACGACCCTATGCTTATGCTTTTCACATCAGGCACAACAGGGTATCCCCGTATTGCAACACATTCATATAAATACGCTTTGGGTCATTATCCCACTGCAAAACACTGGCATAACGTTAACCCTGACGGACTTCACTTTACAATTTCCGATACCGGCTGGGGTAAGGCGCTGTGGGGCAAGTTGTACGGGCAGTGGCTTTGCGAAGCAGGAATATTTACCTACGACTTTGACAGATTCCATTCAGAAGATATTTTGCCTATGTTTGCAAAATATAATATTACTACATTCTGCGCACCCCCTACAATGTATCGCTTCTTCATTAAAGAAGATTTGTCAAAATATGATCTTTCTTCTATTGAATATGCAACAACAGCAGGCGAAGCGCTGAATCCCGAAGTATTTAACCAGTTTAAAAAAGCAACGGGACTTACAATTATGGAGGGCTTCGGACAGACAGAAACAACACTTTCTATTGCAAACTTTGTTGGCTCTACACCGAAAATCGGCTCTATGGGAAGACCAAGCCCACTTTATGACGTTGTTGTTTTAGACCCCGACGGTAACCAATGTAAAACAGGTGATGCAGGTGAAATCTGTATAAGAGTAAAAGACAATGTTCCCTGCGGTTTGTTTACCGGCTATTATTTAGACGAAGAAAAAACAAAAGAAGTGTGGTATGACGGATACTACCACACAGGGGACCAGGCAACAATGGACGAAGACGGATACTTGTGGTATGTGGGACGTATTGATGACGTTATCAAATCATCAGGCTACCGTATCGGACCTTTCGAAATCGAAAGCGTTATTATGGAACTTCCCTATGTTTTGGAATGTGCAATCACTCCTGTTCCCGATGAGGTAAGAGGTCAGATTGTAAAGGCAACAATCGTACTTGTAAAGGGTACACTGGGCACAGATGAGTTAAAGAAAGAAATTCAGGAATATGTAAAAACACATACAGCACCTTATAAGTACCCAAGAATTGTTGAGTTTGTTGATGAACTACCAAAAACAATCAGTGGTAAGGTAAGAAGAGTAGAAATTCGTAAGAATGACCTGGAAAAAATGAACAAATAATAAAAAAGAGTTCAACGTCAGTTGAACTCTTTTTCTGTTATGTAGTCAATATAAGTTTTAAGTGCTTTTGAAAGCCATTTGTTTTTGTGATATATAAGTTGCTTCCAGATGTCTATATTCATATCACAGATGTCAAGGTAGCATAATTTCCCCTCTCTGACCATTTTCTCTGTAACAAAATCAGGAAGAAAGGAAATCATATTTCCCTTTGTAATAAGAGATGTTATTATATCTGTTCTTCCGATTTCAAGGACAGGGGTTATTTCAAGAGATTTTTTTGCCAGTTCCTTGTCAAAAACTTTTCTGTAGCCCTGCCCGTATTCTGTCAGAATAAACGGCTCGCTTATAATATCGCGAATTGACAAATTCTTAATTCCTGCAAATTTTGACTTGGGGTTTGCAACAAAGTGCATAGAAATATGTTGTTCCTTTGCAATAACATAGTCTTTGTTGTAGGAATGACTGTCAAGGGTTATAACAAGGTCTGCTTCGTTGTGGTCCAGCATATCAAACATGGCAGAGGTGTCTGCAGTTGTAAACTTAACAGAAATATCGGGGTAAATGGTGTGAAAATCAATGTAGTTTTTGTTAATCATATCGTCACACACAGAGTCGGGAGTTACGATATGAATGTGCCCTCGTAATTCTTCGTACTCAAGATTTTCCTTGAATTCGTCGGTCAGTGCTCTCACCTGATGGGCATAAGAAACAAGTTCGCGGCCTCTTTCGGTAAGGGTTATGGTATGATTTATTCTTTCAAACAAAAGACATTTAAGTTCGTCCTCAAGCTGTTTAATCTGAAATGAAATTGTTGACTGGGAGTATCCCAGTTGCTCTGCCGCTTTTGTGAAACTTCCAAGTTCAGCAACGTGAATAAATGTGATTAAATTTCGCAGTTCCATAATTATCCCTCCAACATCGAAAATATCGATAGTAAAGATTAAAACCATTCGTTTGACTAATGTTAAAAAGTATTATATACTATGTTACAGAAAAAAGCAACACCTGGAGGAAATTAAAATGACAAATGCACAACTTTACACAATTATCGCTCTTTTAATATATGGGATTATAATGGCGTTTATCGGAGTTTTCAGCTACGGTAAGTCAAAAACACTTGATGGATTTTTAATTGGCGGCAGAAACATTGGTGCGTGGGCAACTGCCTTTGCTTACGGAACCGCATATTTTTCTGCAGTTGTTTTTATAGGGTATGCGGGTCAGCATGGTTGGAACATCGGTCTTGGCAGTATCTGGATTGGCGTGGGCAATGCAGTTTTGGGCTGTCTTCTTTCCTGGCTTCTGTTTGCAAACAGAACAAGAAAAATGACTAAAAAATTAAATGCAAGAACAATGCCCGATTACTTTGAAAAGCGTTACGCCTCAAAAGGAATGAAGGTTTTAGCGGCAGTTATTATCTTTATATTTTTAGTGCCTTATTCAGCGGCAGTATATAAAGGTCTTGGCTCACTTTTTGGTGCAGTATTCCCGGGGGTTGAAACCTGGGTATGGATGCTTCTGATTGCCTGCCTTACAGGAATTTATCTTGTTGCAGGAGGATACATAGCAACCTCTTACACCGACCTTATTCAGGGTATTATTATGATTGTGGGTGTTGTGTGTCTTGTTGTTGCGGTACTTGGCAACAACGCAGTGGGCGGACTTGTTGGTCTTGTGGAAAACTTAAAAGCAATCCCTGGGGACGGTAAACAGTTAACAAATATTTTCGGTGGCTCGGCATTTAAGTTCCTTTGCTTTAATATAATGTTAACAAGTTTCGGTACATGGGGACTTCCGCAGATGATTGGCAAGTTCTATGCAATAAAAGACACTGCGGCAATTAAAAGAGGTACAATTATTTCCACAATTTTCTGTACTGTTATTGGTTGCGGTGCATACCTTATCGGCTCAACATCAAGACTAATTTTAGGCGGTGTTCTCCCCCAGGGCGGAGTTGACGCCGTAATACCTACACTTCTTATGGAAGTTTTAGGTGGCAGTACTTTGGGAATTATCCTTCTCGCAATTATTGTAATACTTCTTCTTTCGGCATCAATGTCAACTTTAGGTGCGGTTGTTTTAACTTCTGCATCTGCTGTGGCAACAGACCTTATCCCTGCGGTAAGAAAGAAAGAAACAAAACCCCAGACACAGATGTTTTTAACAAGATTTTTCTGTCTTTTGTTTGTTGCTTGTTCCTTTATATTTGCGACACAGAATATTCCCATTATTGTTAGCCTTATGTCTTTCTCCTGGGGAATTGTTTCAGGTTGCTTTATAGGGCCTTACATATGGGGACTTTTCTCAAAGAAGATTACAAAGATTGGTGCATATTCAGGTATTATATCAGGACTGTTGGTTGTAGGCGTTTCAA
>JAGCLT010000049.1 GCA_017646825.1 Clostridia bacterium
CAGTTATTTGCTATTGTTTTATATTCTTCATCGCCAAGATATCCCGTTCTGTTAAGAAGTTCCAACCAATATTCTGACTCGTAACACTCTTTCAGAGCAATTTGCATTTTAGAAATAAAATCTGCAGTACCATGGGCATATTTTGATTCATGAATATTTGCTCCAATTGAAGTTCCTGAACGTATAAGTTGATTTGTTAAAACGCTCTCCCGTTTTGTTTTCTTAATAGTTTTACACATATTTATAATTTCAACTGCGAAATCTTTGGCTTTATCAAGCATTATGCTTTCTGCCATATTATCACACCCATTCAGTTTATTTCAGCTAAATTTTGCAATCAGCTGACCGAAGGTCAATTTAGCTACAAAGTAATTTAGCTGAATTTGTTCAATTTAGCTCGCCGTGAGGCGAATTTAGCTATACATGCACAAATTACTTTATTTTTTGAAATAGTTGATGTACTGTCCAGTCTCCATCAACTGTTATTCTTTTTATTGGCTCAAAATTCCCGTAATATGTTACCGCTATATGATTTGAAACCTGAGTTGTCAGAATGTATCCTGCTTCCTGAGATATTTTTAATACGGCGTCATTGTAAAATCCAAAGGGGTATGCAAGATAGTGGCACTTCTTGTTTAAGTTCTTTTCAATTAAATACCTTGACATTCGAAGTTCATATCTTACTTCTTCAGGAGTCAGGGACGTAAGGTCCTGATGGGAGTATGTATGTGACTGAATATCAACAAGTCCGCTCTCTTCCATCTCACGTGCCTGTTCCCAACCGAAGTGGGGATACTCACCGGGGGTTTGTCCTACAGATGATGCCACAACAAAAATAGTTGCTTTCATATCAAGTTCCTTTAATATAGGAAACAAGTAGGTATAGTTGTTGGTGTATCCGTCATCAAAGGTTATAAGAACCGACTTATTTGGAAACCTTTTTCCTGTTGTAATGTAGTTATAGTAATCAGTAAAGGTTATAGTTGTATATCCGCTTTCTTTTAAAGCAGACAGATGTTCTCTTAAACGCTCGGGAGTAACAGACACTCCCGGAGCAAGTCCCATTTCTTCTTTCTCTACCATGTGGTACATTAAAACGGGCACATTATAGCCGTTTGCAGAAACAGGCATTTGTAACAGTACTATTATAATAAGTAGAAACACAGATATTTTTCGCATTTTGTTCTCCTATTTGTTAAAAAATTTATTCACTTTGTCTATAAATTCGTTGTTGTCTTTACTGCTGTCAAGCCATGTAAGTAAAGTTTCTGTTACGTCCGCGGCAGACTGGTTATACATCGCTTTTCTGATTGCCCAGATTGCCTCCAGTTGATTTTTTTCAAGCATAAGCTCTTCTTTACGGGTACCTGACTTATTTAAATCTATGGCAGGGAAAATGCGTTTTTCCTGCAGATGTCTGTCAAGGTGTATTTCCATATTACCCGTACCTTTAAATTCCTCGAAAATTACATCGTCCATTCTGCTTCCTGTTTCCACAAGGGCAGTAGCAAGAATTGTAAGGGATCCGCCGTTTTCAATATTACGGGCAGCACCGAAGAATTTTTTTGGTTTGTGAAGTGCCGCAGGGTCAAGACCGCCTGACAGTGTTCTTCCCGAAGCATTAACAGTTAAGTTATATGCCCTTGCAAGGCGTGTAATACTGTCTAACAAAATAACCACGTCTTTTTTGTGCTCCACAAGACGCATAGCACGTTCCAGCACCATTTCAGCAACCCTTATATGATGAAGAGGCTCTTCGTCAAAGGTAGAATATATAACCTCACCCTCGATACTCCGTTTCATATCTGTTACTTCCTCGGGGCGTTCATCAATTAAAAGCACTATAAGTTCTGTTTCGGGGTGATTTTGCTCTATCGATTTTGCAATTTGTTTTAAAAGGGTTGTTTTACCTGCTTTGGGCGGGGAAACAATAATACCCCTTTGACCTTTGCCGATAGGTGCAATAACGTCAATTAGTCTCATTGCAAAGTTTTTGCTGTCATATTCAAGGTGAAGGCGTTTATCGGGATAAACGGGAACAAGGTTTTCAAATGGCGTTCTTTTAATTGCCGCATCGGGCTTGTCTCCGTTTACCGTATTAACATAAAGCAAAGCACGGAATTTTTCTCCCTCACGTTGCAGTCTGGCAATACCTGTTATCATATCCCCTGTTTTTAGGCGAAAACGTCTTATCTGTGCAGGGGCAACATACACATCGTCAGGACAGGAAAGATAATTCTCTCCCCTTAAAAAGCCAAAACCGTCCTCACACACCTGCAATATTCCCGTAACCTCAACTGTTTCGGTACGTTGCTTCTGGGGCTCTTCCTTTGGTTTTGCCTCCTCTATCAGGGACGCCAGTTCGTCTTTCTTATATTTAGTTACATTTGGTATTCCAAGAGTTTTTGCTTCCTCACGAAGTTGCGCCAAAGTCATATTTTCCATATATTACCTCACTAAAAGATTAAATTTAATATCAGGTTGTTATCAAGCATATTTTTGGAAAGGGAGCCAAGTTCCACAAAGTTATAAACTGCACTTCCGGGGAACATTGACACGATTGCAAGTATAACGTATGTAATAACTACTCCACTCAACACACCGAAAAAGAAACCGCCTATTTTGTTAAAAGTTTTTATTACAGGAAGTTTTGTTACTGATTTCACAAAGAAAGATGCTACCCACAAAATAATTTTAACTCCCACAAATACAATAAGTACTGCAATTATTGTAAGGAAAATCTGAGTGACCATTGTTGAAGTCGCATCAGTTACCGCCTGTGTTCCTGACTTTACTGCCTCCTGCATAAATGACGGAAGTTGCGACACATCTGTACCTCCGCCCATTTTTCCTGATACAAGTTCGTAAATCTTTTGCTGCAGAGACGTAGTTGCCAACCAGTCGGTAACTACCGGATAAAACAGCATCGCCGCAACTAAAGAAATTATATGATGTCCAAAATTGAATACCGAATGGACAAGACCTTTTTTGTACCCTGTCATAGCAGCAACAATTATAATTAAAAGTATTATTATATCAGCCATAATTACCTCCTAAAATTTAACTGCTCTTACTATACTTCCGCAAATAGCACTTACGGTATTGTTGTCTAAAAGCACAATTTTACGAATGTCGTTTTCCAGTTTTACAAAGTCCTTGCTTTGTCCTTTCCAGTTGGCAACAGTAACGTAATGTCCGTCTGTTACCGCAACGGTTTTTTCGTTGGCGTCCATTGCAATTATTTCGTTGTTTGAAACGTATTCACCGCATTTTTTGCCGTGATTGTTATACATTTCAATTATGTTGTTGTTACTTGCACCTGCAAACTTCATTACGGTTGCACCGTTTTCGCAAAGTTTGTAACTTTCTAAAATTTTATCGTGATATCTGTAATTCCACTTATGTTTTCCTGCTCTGTCTA
>JAGCLT010000050.1 GCA_017646825.1 Clostridia bacterium
AAAACTACACGGCAATATGCCCCGAACTTATTTCGGTAAAATGCAAAAACGAAAATGGTGTATTTTCCTGTAAAGCAATACCTGAAATACTGTCACAAATCGAGAAAGCAAAAGCGGTGGTTTTAGGGCCTGGTCTTTCTGTTACAGACAGTACAAAAGCACTTGTAACAGAAATAATTAAAAATTACAAAGGAACACTTGTCCTTGATGCGGACGGAATAAACGCCGTAACTCCGAATATACTTAAAGAAAAAAACTGCGAAGTTATAATTACCCCACACACAGGCGAAATGTCAAGGTTTCTGGGGACAGCCCTAAGTGGTGACATAATCGGTATAGCCAAAAAGACAGCACAGGAATATAATGTTACTGTGGTGTTAAAATCTGCTTCAACCGTTGTGGCATCGCCCAATGACTGTGTTTTTCTAAACACCCTCGGCAACTGCGGAATGGCTACTGCAGGAAGCGGTGACGTTTTAGCAGGAATAATCGGCAGTCTTTGTGCACAGGGTTTTTCACCTCGGGACAGTGCCGTAAACGGAGTTTTAATTCACAGTCTTGCAGGGGACAGAGCGAAGGACAAAAAATGTGAACATTATATGAACGCAACAGATATTATAGAGGAGATAAGGTTAAAATGATAAGCAAGTACAGGACCTGGTGCGAAGTAAATTTAGACACCATATATGATAATTTCATAAAGTACAGAAATTTTGTTGGAAAAGACACTAAAATTATGGCGGTAATAAAAGCAGACGCCTACGGTCACGGTGCGATTCCTTGCGCGGAGAAACTGCAGGGGGTTACAGACTATTTTGCAGTTGCTTTTGCAGACGAAGCCATTGATTTAAGAGAAAACAACATTACTGCACCTATACTTATTCTGGGATACTCCCCCAAAACAACTGCAAAAACAATCGTAGAACAAGACATAACTGCCACAGTTTATGATATTGATTGTGCAAAAGAGTTGTCCAAAGAAGCAAAAAAGCAGGGCAAAACCGCAAAAATCCATATAAAGATTGATACAGGCATGTCAAGAATCGGCTTTATCTGGGACAGCCCCGAAACAATAAACCAAATCACAGAAATATCAAAACTGGAAAACATAGAAACAGAAGGTATTTTTACCCACTTTGCCACCGCCGACGAGGAGAACAGCGCCTTTACAAATCTGCAGTTCCGGCGTTTTATGTCAATAGTAAAAACACTGGAAACACAGGGCGTAAAATTTAAAATAAAACATTGTTGCAACAGCGCGGGTGCTATGAGATTTCCCAATATGCACCTTGATATGGTAAGAATAGGCATCGGTCTTTACGGATGCTATCCGTCAGACTTTTCTTATGAACTTGACCTTACTCCTGCTATGTCAATGAAAACAAGAGTTGTTAATGTAAAAACTGTAAAAAAAGGGGATTCTGTAAGTTACGGTGCAACCTTTACAGCAAAAGAGAACATAAAAGTTGCCACCATTTCAGTAGGCTATGCTGACGGATACTTAAGAACCCTGTCAGACAAGGCTTTCGTTTTAGTAAATGGAAAACGTGCAAAAATTTTAGGCAGAATTTGTATGGACTTATGTATGATTGATGTTTCAGATGTTAATAATATTAGTGTTGGTGATGAAGTTCTTCTTTTTGGTACCAAAGATGACGGAATTTTGCCCGTCGGACAGTTGGCTTCTATATCAGACACAATTTCATACGAAATACTTTGCGGTATGGCAAAACGCGTCCCCCGTATATATATCCCTGTTTCAAAGTAGTTTCCTTTAATTTACATTGACTGTGCTACATAAAGGGTATATAATTAACTATATAGAGATATATATTATATAGGGAAACAGGGGGAATGGTAAGGTGACACAGCAAAAAAAAGTGTTAATATCTGTACCGTCTGAATTATTAGCCCAGCTTGACGGCTTCGCAAAAAAAATCGGAACCAGCAGAAACGAAGCAGTCAGATGTGCAATAAAAAGTTATCTTTCCGCAAAAAAGCGGGAAGAAACAGCCCTCAAACTAAAAGAAGGGTATCTTGCCATGGCGAAAATAAACAGCAACTACGCCGAAGATTGTTTTTCGGCAGATTGCAAATGCATTGCTTCGTATGAGGAAAAACTTGCGGAGAGTGAATAAATGTTATGGTAAAACGCGGAGATATGTACTACGCAGATTTAAGTCCTGTAGTTGGCTCGGAGCAGGGAGGCGTACGGCCTGTGCTTATTGTGCAGAATGACATCGGCAACAAGTACAGCCCCACAGTTATTGCGGCGGCAATCACTTCACAGATTAACAAAGCAAAAATGCCTACCCATATTGAAATAAACGCCGAAAGTTACGGCCTTCAAAAGGACTCCGTTGTACTGATGGAACAGATAAGAACTATAGATAAAAAAAGGCTGAAAGAGAAAATTGGCCACATCGACGGAGACTTGATGTCTAAAGTTGACGAGGCACTGTTAATCAGTTTCGGTCTGGAAATTTAGTTTTAATATTGCATTGAAATTTATTTTGTGTTATAATAGTTTCATCAAAGATGATACATCGATATAAATCTCTTACGAGATTTTCGATATGCCTTACGGCTCGATATGTTGCCTACGGCAACGAGATTTATATCATATCGAGTTTTGAGTAAAACGAAAAACATATCGATTTTACAAAGTAAAAATATCGAGCAATCGAAGATTGCATATCGACAAAAAAACATCTGGATAATAAACTAATTTTATATTCGGTGCGGATATGTTTTTTTCCGCACCGGAAACTAAAATGTTTTGGAGGTTTACATAATGAAAAGAATATTTGTTTCTCTTATGATTGCAATAGCAGTATTTTTTGGAGTTTTGGTTACTGTTAACTATGCGGCACCGGGGGACGAAACAGACCCCGTTGTAACCAAAAGTTACCTTGATAATGTTTTTACAGAAAAAATAAAAGAACTTGTTTCTGTTGAACAGGGAAGCAAATTTGAACTTGTTAATATGACAGAGGGCAAACAAATCGTTTGCGGTGCAGGTACAGAACTTATTTTAAGAAAAGGCTCAGGCATAGTTATTGCCACTGAAAAAGGCGGTATTGCCAATGTTTCAAAAAGCGTTGACCTGCCAAGCGGTGCTCAGGTTCCTGCAAACTCACTTTTGATTGTGCCTTTTGATGACGGACGAGGCTTTGTTGCTACTGCAGATGTAATCGTAATGGTAAAAGGAAGTTATGAGGTAATAGATTATTCTTCTAACTGAGGGATGTAAAAAAAGCGCAGACTGTAAAAACAATAGTTTTTGCAGTCTTTTTTTATTGCTTTTCTCGGAAATAGGAAAAATTGTTCAGAACGGAAAAACCGAACAAGCAAGCCATTGGCTTGCGGTGGTAACCCGAAGGCGTACAAAAGAGTACGTCGAGCGGTGAGGTTTTTTCGTAGTAAAGCAAAAAGGAAAACATAAATGTTTTCCTTTTTGTTACGCTCTGGGCAATTTTTACATTTCCTTATTTAATCACAAATACTCTTGTAGATAACGCCTTAGTCGTTCCTTTCAGCAATACCACTCCGTCTTTATCTGCCTTACCTGTATATTTTGTTCTGCCTTTTCTTGTGATTTCATACACTTTTTTGTCCTTATAAGACGGTGAAGTTACCGTTACACCTGTCTGGCTGTCCAATGATGCGTTAGCTATCATAAAGGCGTCGCCAAAGTCGTAAACAGCAAGTCCTGCGTTTCCGTTTGTTACTGTTACGCCCTGCTCTTTAAGTAAAGTTGCAACGGCGTCACGTCTTACGTTATTAAAGAATGAATATGGGAAATTAAATAAATCAAACACATACGGGATTACAAAGCAGTTTCTGTATAGATACATTCCAGGGCAGGTAACTGTTTTATCAAAACTCATAATATTTGAAATTCTGTGTATGTCCTCTTCACAGTCAAGTTTTAAGAACTTGCCTTTTTGTTGCTGGCAGGACATTCTTCCCTTTGTATGTCCTGCATACAGGTTACCGTCACAGATTTCTTCGTAAGAGTTAATACCTGACTCTGCTTTCATATATTCGTATGCCTTAACTCCTGCCAAATGCCCAAGTCCCATTTCGCATAAACAAACTATACTTTCTCCGTCCAACATCACAAGATTGTTTTTAAACAGTTCCAATATTTCCTCTTTTCCGAAATTTCTTAAGTACTGTCCGCAAACTGCAACAATTTTACCTTTGTGAGAGATTGAATTACTTACTGTAGTGCTTATGCCGAATATAGGTAATACTGCCGCCCACATATCCTCCTGAGGCATAAGTTTGTTAAGGTTTTGTGTGTCGTCTGCAATTAACGTTTTTACAGAGTCTTCGCAGTATAAAGAAACTACGCCTTTTACATTATCCTGATGAAGTCCCAGTTCAGTTACTTTACTCATGTACGGTTTTACTTCTTTAAGTGTCAGATCAAAGTTTTCGGTTGGGTTTATGCCGTTTCCGTTCATTTCAAAAACGTTCATTGTTATACCCTTTGCTCCAAGTAGCGAACACAGTTCCAGCTGGAATTTTGCAAAGGCATCTGATTTACTGTAAGAAGTCCAGGGTGAGTTTTCAAGTTCAGGGAACAGTTTTGCATCTTTTGGCACCATATTTGCGGTTTTAACAGACACGTTCTGGAAAAGGCCCAAATATGAAACAGGGTTGTGGTCACAGTATGCAGGTAAGTGCGGTCTGTTGTGCGGTGGCTTTCCTGCACCAAGGCCGTGCAGTATGCCCTCCCAGTCTCTGTTTTCTATAAAATGGCAAACAGGGTATGAAGACATAAGTCCCACTTCTGTATTTGGAGAAACTTTTCTTACTGCCTCTCCTATTCTTTTTGCAAAGTTTACCATTTCTTCACGGGCAACCTCCATAAACACATTTCTGTATTCGTTGGGGTTTTTATCCATAAGTCCTTTATAAAACTCTTCACGTGTTACTTCTTTACCCAGACGTTTTGAGTATTCTGCCAAATGCAACGGACAGGCGCATCCCCATTTTACAGGCTGGTGGTTATGCAGTCTGAAATCGTCCTCCACCCATATTACCTTCGGTTTTAAAGACGCAATGTATCCATATATATCGCAAAGGTAATCAATAAATTTTTCGTCTAAAGGACAGCCTGTAATGGAAGACTTCGTTCCGTCGATATCCACCATGGTCTGGAAATCGTGCTCGGGATTCATAACTCTTCCTCTGTCAGCGTGTGAAAGAGTTGTCCATGGATTTATTGAAAAATCCACACCTGCCTTTTTAAGAGTATGGGCGTGTCTTGCAATCATTTCAAGCCATGGTTTTGTCTGCTCTTTTGTAAGATGTCCCATAAAAACATCTTCGCAGTTAATAAAGAACATTACCTCATCAATTTTTCCCGATTTGCAAAAATCAACAAGACGCTGTGACACCTCATCCTCATTAAATCCGGGTTCCATCGGAAACCTTAATACGTATCTGAATTTTCCCATTTTTTACACCTCAATTTTTATTCTTGTTGCCGTCAGGCAACATATCGAGCGCGTAAGCGCATATCGAGTGCTTTTGCACATATCGAGAATTCTTTTAGAATTCATATCGACGATTTTCTCTATACAAAATTCATTTTAACACAAGAAAAATCATAACGCAACAAGTTTCACAAAAACATTGATAAATTATTGACAAATAAACCCTTGGGTGATATACTGTAAAATAGTAAATTATATTCGGAAGGTGAAATTTATGAGTACAAAAAACATCGACTGGTCAAGCCTTGGCTTTGGCTATATAAAAACAGACAAAAGATTTTCAGCAGTATACAGAGACGGTGCCTGGTCAGAGGGCGGTCTTGTAGATGACGCAACAATGCACATAAGTGAAAGTGCAGGTGTTTTGCAATATGCACAAACCTGTTTTGAAGGTCTTAAAGCATACAGAACAAAGGACGGCAAAATCGTTGTTTTCCGCCCCGAACTTAATTCACAACGCCTTGATGACAGTTGCGAAAGATTAAGAATTCCAAAACTTCCCGAAGGTATGTTTTTAAAAGCAGTTGATATGCTTGTAAAAGCAAACGAGGACTGGGTTCCTCCCTACGGAAGTGGCGCAACATTATATATAAGACCATTTATTGCAGGAACAGGCCCCGTTATCGGTGTTGCCCCTGCCCCTGAATACGAGTTCAGAATGTTCTGTACTCCTGTTGGTCCTTACTTTAAAGGCGGTGCAAAACCAATTAAACTTATGGTAAGTGATTTCGACAGAGCCGCACCAAACGGTACTGGTCACATCAAAGCAGGTCTTAACTATGCAATGAGCTTACACGCATCATACACAGCAAAACATGCCGGTTATGCTGAAAACATGTATTTAGACGCTGCAACAAGAACAAATGTTGAAGAAACAGGCGGCGCAAACTTCTTGTTTGTAACAAAAGACGGAAAAATCGTTACACCTAAATCAAGTTCAATTTTGCCGTCAATCACACGCCGTTCATTAATGATAGTTGCAAAAGAATATTTGGGTATGGAAACTGAAGAAAGAGTTGTACCTTTCGCAGAAGTTCCAGAATTTGCAGAATGCGGTCTTTGCGGTACTGCAGCAGTAATTTCACCTGTTGGTCAGATTGATGACCACGGCAAAGAAATCAAATTCCCAAGCGGCATGGACAATATGGGCCCTGTTCTTACAAAACTTTATGACACATTAACAGGTATCCAGATGGGCAGAATTGAAGACAAATTCGGCTGGATCCACGAGGTTAAATAATGTCACAACATACAGGAGGCAGGTTATGTTACTTTCAGAACTTTCCCCGAAATTAGGACTTATAAAAGTTACAAAGGAAATTAAGGACTGCGAAGTTACAGGGTGCTACATTGGCGACCTTTTAAGTTGGGTTATGTCTAAAGCACAGCCGGGAGACGTATGGATAACCGTGCAGACAAACGTAAACATTCTTGCAGTTGCTGCTCTTACGGAGGTTTCCTGCATAGTAGTCCCTGAAAACATTGTAGTTGACGAGCCTACAGTTATTAAAGCAGAGGCTCAGGGCATAAACATATTAAAAAGCGACAAAACAAGTTTTGAGCTTGCAAAACGAATTGGTGAGTTAATATGAGATGCTGGTATGATTTCCACATTCATACTGCACTGTCCCCTTGCGGAGACAATGATATGACTCCCAACAACATTGTAAATATGGCAAAAATAAAAGGTCTTGACGCCATAGCAGTTACAGACCACAACTCCGTAAAGAATGCAAAAGCGGTTATGGATGCAGGAAGTCTTATAGGGCTTACCGTAATTCCCGGTATGGAAATAGAAACTTGCGAAGAAATACACGTTGTTGCGTTGTTTCCCAATATTGAAAACGCAGTTTTTGCAGGTGATCAGGTGGCAAAACATCTTCCTTCTGCAAAGAACAGACCTGACATATTCGGGGAGCAGTTAATTATGGACAAAGAGGACAATGTGGTGGGGTATGAGGAGCAAATGCTTATTACCGCCACAGACCTTGATATATTTGAAGTATTCAGTTTAGTTAAAAGTGCAGGAGGGGTAGCGTATCCCGCCCACGTTGACAGGCACTCGTACAGTGTTCTTTCAAACTTAGGGTTTATACCTCCCGAACTTGACACAAAGTTTATTGAAATTTCAAAAAATGTTACAGACGTAAATCAGTATGTAGCAAATAAAAATCTTGAAAAATACAATCTGATTTTCAGTTCTGACGCCCACTATCTGTGGGACATTTCAGAAAAAATCCACGGATTTGACGTGGAACAGCCAAGTGTTGAAAAAATCATAGATTTTTTTAAATAAAATAATATAAATACGGTAGGAGGAAAAGAAATGGCAAAAAGCAGTACAATCCCCTTTGCAGGAACTAAAGAGCAAAAGGAAAAACTTGATGCAGTAATTGCTAAGCACAAGGATATGGAAGGCGGACTAATCCCCGTTTTGCATCAGGCTCAGGAAATTTACGGTTACCTGCCCATCGAAGTTCAGCAGATGATTGCTGAAGGTCTTAACATTCCTATGGCAGAGGTTTACGGTGTTGTTACTTTCTACACACAGTTTTCCACAAATCCCAAGGGCAAATACAAAGTTGCAGTATGTTTAGGAACTGCATGTTATGTTAAAGGTGCTCAGGAATTGGTTGACAAAATTTCACAACGCTTAAACATCGGCGTAGGCGAATGCACTCCTGACGGCAAATTCTCTTTAGATGCCACAAGATGTATCGGTGCTTGCGGTCTTGCTCCCGTACTAACAGTTAATGACGACGTTTACGGAAGACTTACAGCAAAAGACATTGACGGCATTTTGGACAAATACATTAACGAATAATTATGAAAGAACTATCACTGCACGTATTGGACATTGCACAAAACTCCATAACTGCAGATGCAACACTGGTGGAAATCGAAATTGTTGAAGACACCAAAAAAGACATTCTCACAATTACAGTTAAAGACAATGGCAAAGGAATGAGCGAGGATTTTTTAAAGAAAGTCCGTGACCCCTTTACCACCACCAGAACAACAAGGCCTGTAGGAATGGGAATTTCCCTTTTTGAAAGTGCTGCAAAAAGCACGGGAGGGCAACTTTTAATAAGTTCGGCTCTCGGCGTTGGCACAACGGTTACTGCGGAATTTGTCCACAGTCACATTGACAGACAGCCCATAGGCAATATGGCGGACACCTTTTTAACGATTATAAACACCAAGCCTGAAATTGACTATGTTTATACACACAAGTTTAACGGAGCGGAGTTTACGGTTGACACAAGGGAGATAAAAAATGTCCTTATGGAAGTAGATATTACAACACCTGACGTTTTAGTATGGCTTAAAGAAAATATTGAACAATCATTAAATGATATAATGGGAGGTAAGCAGTAATGAAAAGTTTGGCGGAATTGGAAGCAATAAGAAACAAAACAATAAATGCTATGAACATCCGTAAAGACGGAGAAAACGGCATAAGAATAGTTGTAGGTATGGCTACATGCGGTATTGCTGCAGGTGCAAGAGACACATTAAACGCAATCTCTGAAGAACTTGCAAAAAGAAATGTTTCACACGCAACTGTTTCACAGACAGGCTGTATCGGTATGTGCCGTTTAGAGCCCATCGGTGAAGTATTGGAGCCGGGCAAAGAAAAAGTAACTTATGTTAAAGTTGACAGAGAAAAAGCAGTAAGAATTGTAAACGAGCATATAATTAACAACAAACCGGTAGTAGAATACACAATCGGCGCAGTTGAAAAATAATAATAGGAGGAAAAGATACAATGAATTTAGTCAGAGCACATATTCTTGTGTGTGGCGGTACCGGTTGTACATCGTCAGGCAGCGAGAAACTGATTACAGAATTTGAAACACAACTTTCACGTGTTGGTATGGCAGACGAAGTAAAAGTTGTAAAAACAGGTTGCTTCGGTCTTTGCGCATTAGGTCCAATCGTTATAGTTTATCCCGAAGGTGCATTCTACAGCAGAATTACTCCTGAAAACGTTAAAGAAATCGTTGACGAGCATATAGTAAAAGGAAGAATCGTAAAACATCTTTTATACGATGAATCAGTAAAAGATGAAGAAATTATGCCACTTAACGATACAAACTTCTACAAACACCAGATGCGTATCGCTCTTAAAAACTGCGGTGTTATCGACCCTGAAAACATTGACGAGTATATAGCACTTGACGGTTACAAAGCTTTGGGTAAAGTTTTAACAGAAATGACACCCGAACAGGTAATAGATATAATAAAACAGTCAGGTCTTCGCGGACGCGGAGGCGGCGGTTTCCCCACAGGTTTAAAATGGGACTTCGCTGCAAAACAGCCAAAAGGTCAGAAATTTGTTGGTTGTAACGCCGACGAAGGTGACCCCGGTGCATTTATGGACCGAAGCGTTTTGGAGGGTGACCCCCATTCAGTAATTGAAGCTATGGCTATTGCAGGTTACGCTATCGGCGCAGACCAAGGTTATATTTACATCAGAGCAGAATACCCAATCGCAGTTAACAGATTGCAGATTGCTATTGACCAGGCTAAAGAATACGGTTTGCTTGGTAAAAACATATTTGGCACAGACTTCTCATTCGATTTGGAAATAAGACTTGGTGCAGGTGCCTTCGTTTGCGGTGAAGAAACAGCACTTATGACATCAATCGAGGGTAAACGCGGTGAGCCAAGACCTCGTCCTCCGTTCCCTGCAGTTAAAGGTTTGTGGGGCAAACCTACAATCTTAAACAACGTTGAAACTTATGCAAACATTCCTCAGATTATATTAAACGGCGTTGAATGGTTTAACAATATCGGTACAGAAAAGAGCCACGGCACAAAGGTATTTGCTTTGGGCGGTAAAATCAAAAACACAGGTCTTGTTGAAGTACCTATGGGAACAACTCTTCGTACTATCGTTGAAGACATTGGCGGCGGTATCCCCAACGGCAAAAAATTCAAAGCAGCACAGACAGGCGGTCCTTCAGGCGGCTGTATCCCTGCATCATTAATCGACGTTGAAATCGACTACGACTCACTAATCAGCATCGGTTCAATGATGGGTTCAGGCGGTCTTATCGTTATGGACGAAGACTCATGTATGGTTGACATCGCAAAATTCTTCTTGGAATTTACAGTTGATGAATCATGCGGTAAATGTGCTCCATGTCGTATCGGTACAAGAAGAATGCTTGAAATATTAACAAAAATTACTGACGGCAAGGCTACAATGAAAGACCTTGACAACTTAAAACTTTTAGCACACAGCATTAAAGCGTCTGCTCTTTGCGGTTTGGGACAAACTGCTCCAAACCCTGTACTATCAACACTTCAGTACTTTGAAGACGAATATATTGCACACATTGTGGACAAGAAATGTCCTGCAGGTGTATGTAAGAACTTACTTCAGTACAAAATTGTACCCGAAAAATGTATCGGTTGCAGTTTGTGCGCAAGACAGTGTCCTGTTAACGCTATTTCAGGCGAAATCAAATCACCGTTTGTTATTGACCAGAGCAAATGTATCAAGTGCGGTGCTTGTATGTCTGCTTGTAAGAAACAGGCAATAGTTAAGGAATAAGGGGAGGGAATAGATAATGGTTAATTTAAAGATTAATAATATTGATGTAACTGTTCCTGAAGGAACTACCATTTTAGAAGCAGCAAGACTTGCCAACATTAACATCCCTACTCTTTGCTATTTGAAAGATGTTAATGAAATCGGTGCATGCCGTATGTGCTTAGTTGAAATAAAAGGCGCAAGAGCATTGCAGGCAGCTTGTGTTTACCCTGTTGCAGAGGGCTTGGAAGTATATACAAACTCTCCAAAGGTTAGAGAAGCAAGAAAAGTTACTTTAGAACTTATTCTTTCAAACCACGAAAGAAAGTGCTTGACTTGTGTAAGAAACCAGAACTGCGAACTTCAGAAACTTTCAGAAGAACTTGGTGTTACAGACATAAGATTTGACGGCGAAAACCCCAACTACGGCGTTGACGACTTGTCTCCCTCAATCGTAAGAGATAACAATAAATGTATTTTGTGCCGTCGTTGCGTAAGCGTTTGTAAAAACGTTCAGACTGTTGGTGCAATCGACGTTATGGAAAGAGGCTTTATAAGCCACGTTGGATGTACTTTTGAAAAATCACTAAACGAAGTATCATGCGTAAACTGCGGACAGTGTATTACTGCTTGTCCTGTTGGCGCATTAAAAGAAAAAGAAGATATTGACAGAGTTTGGGATGCTATTGCTGACGAAACAAAACACGTTGTTGTTCAGACTGCTCCTGCTGTAAGAGTATCTTTAGGCGAAGAATTCGGTATGCCAATTGGCACAAGAGTAACAGGCAAAATGGCTGCTGCTCTAAAAGGTCTTGGCTTTGATTTGGTTTGCGACACAGATACTGCTGCAGACTTTACAATTATGGAAGAAGGTACAGAATTACTTCAAAGAATCCAAAACGGCGGCAAATTACCGTTAATCACATCATGCAGCCCAGGTTGGGTTAAATTCTGTGAACACAACTTCCCTGAAATGCTTGACAACTTGTCATCAGCAAAATCACCTCACGAAATGTTTGGTGCATTAATTAAATCATACTATGCAGAGAAAAACAACCTTGACCCCAAAGATATCGTTGTTGTATCAGTAATGCCATGTACTGCTAAAAAATACGAAGTTGCAAGAGAAGAACTGGCAGCAAACGGTTGCCCCGATGTTGACATTTCAATCACAACAAGAGAACTTGGCAAAATGATTAAACAAGCAGGTATTGATTTTGTAAATCTTCCTGACGGTAAATTTGACGCTCCATTCGAAACATCAACAGGTGCCGCAGTAATCTTCGGTGCAACAGGCGGTGTTATGGAAGCGGCTTTAAGAACAGTTGCTGACATATTAACTGGCGAAGATTTAGAAAATATCGAATACCACGATGTACGTGGTACAAACGGTATCAAAACTGCAGAAGTTGAAGTTGCTGGTAAGAAAATAAGACTTGCAGTTGCAAACGGTCTTGGCTGTGCAAGATACCTTATGGAACAGATAAGAGACGGTAAAGCACAGTACGAATTTGTTGAAATTATGGGTTGCCCCGGCGGTTGCGTAACTGGTGGCGGTCAGTCAATAGTTGATGCAAAAACAAAAATGTCTGTTGATGTTAAAGCCGTAAGAGCAAAAGCAATTTACGACGAAGACAAATCAATGGCTATAAGAAAGTCTCACAAAAACCCTGTAGTTACTAAGATTTACGAAGAATATCTTGGTGAACCCTGCAGTCATAAAGCACACGACCTGTTGCATACACATTATGTAGCAAGAGATAAGCACTATAACTAATAAAATTAAAACGGCAATATTTACATATTGCCGTTTTTTTTGCTCAAAAATATTGAATTTTCTATAATTTTGTGTTATTATGATATATTATCGGAGGGTTAGTATGATATATATAATTACAGGACATTACGGAAGCGGTAAAACAGAAATCGCAATAAATTTAGCACAAAAACTAAAAAATCCCGTTATTGTTGATATGGATATTGTAAATCCCTATTTCCGTACTGCAGATGCAAAAGACAAACTTGAGGCTTTGGGCGTAAAGGTAATCGCCCCAGAGTTTGCAAACACAAACGTAGATATCCCCTCCCTGCCACCTGAAATTTTTTCAGCACTTCAGGGTGAAAAGGACGTAATTTTAGACGTTGGCGGAGACGAAGACGGTGCAATTGCCTTAGGTCAGTTTAACAAGTATTTTAAAAACGGGTACGAAATGTACTTTGTAATGAACTTTTTAAGACCTATGACAAAAGAACCCGAAGACGTTTATGAAATTTTAAAAGAAATAGAGTTTGCGTCACGGCTAAAAGTTACAAAGCTTATTAACAACACAAACGTAAAAGAAGCAACAACGGCAGAAATTGTGGAAAAAAGTATGGAAAAAGCAAGAAAAGCCGAGCAGTTAACGAATATTCCCCTTATGTGTGTTTCAGGCACACAAGAGGTTTTAAAAAATATAGACGGGCCCAAGATGGAGTTGGAACTTAATCTGACTTTACCCTGGGAGTTATGAAAGGAGATATAAATATGGCAAAGGTAACCTTTAACGAAGATTTATGCAAGGGCTGTGAACTTTGCACAACAGTCTGCCCTAAGAAAATTGTTGTAATGGCAACTGACAGACTAAACAAAAAGGGATTTCACCCTGCACAGGTAGTAGAGCAGGACAAATGTATCGGTTGCAAATTCTGTGCAACTATCTGCCCTGACGTAGTAATCACAGTTGAGAAATAACAAGGAAAGGAAGATTAATAATGGATAAGGTATTAATGAAAGGTAACGAAGCCATTGCAGAAGCGGCAATAAGAGCCAACTGCAAACACTTCTTCGGATATCCTATAACACCTCAATCAGAAATTTCTGCATATATGGCAAAGAAAATGCCAAAAATCGGCGGTACATTTATGCAGGCAGAAAGTGAGGTTGCCGCAATCAATATGGTTTACGGCGCCGCAGGTGCAGGGGTAAGAGTAATGACATCATCTTCATCCCCCGGTATTTCATTAAAAGCAGAAGGTATTTCATATATTGCAGGGGCAGACTTGCCCTGCGTAATTATAAACATTGTACGCGGAGGCCCCGGTCTTGGCGGTATCCAGCCGGCACAGTCAGACTATTTCCAGGCAACAAAAGGCGGCGGACACGGTGACTACAGACTAATCGTTCTTGCTCCCTCCTCCATTCAGGAAATCGTTGACTGCACAACAAACGCTTTTGATTTGGCAGACAAATACCGTATGCCTGTTATGATTTTAGGTGACGGTATGATTGGTCAGATGATGGAGCCAATTTCATTCCCTGACAATGTAGATACAAAAGAAATCGAAAAACCCTGGGCAACAACAGGTACACAGATGAAGAGAAAGAAAAACGTTGTAAATTCTTTATACATTGACCCAAAAGAACTTGAAGACTTAGTAGTTGCACGTTATAAAAAATACGACGAAATAGAAAAGACAGAAGTTAAATTTGAAACAGAAAATATAGACGATGCAGACATTGTTTTGGTTGCATACGGCACAACTGCAAGAATTGCAACTGCTGCAATGAGAATGGCAAGAGCAGAGGGCATAAAGGTTGGTTTAATAAGACCTATTACCTTGTGGCCTTTCCCCAAAGACATTATTGCCGAAACTGCTAAAAAATGCAAATGTATGATTTCTGTTGAAATGAGTATGGGACAGATGATAGAAGATATTAAAATCGCCGCAAACGGCGCTTGTCCTGTAGAATTCTATGGACGTACCGGCGGTATGGTACCTGCTCCTGCAGAAATTCTTAATAAAATCAAGGAGGTAATGTAAGATGGAAACAGTATTTAAAAAACCTCACGCACTTGCAGACGTGCCTTTCCACTATTGCCCCGGTTGTACTCACGGTATTATCCACCGTCTTGTAGCAGAGGTAATTGACGAACTTGGTATAGAGGGTAAAACAGTTGGTGTTGCTCCCGTTGGATGCGCAGTTTTTGCATACAACTACTTTAACTGCGATATGCAGGAGGCGGCACACGGCAGAGCACCTGCAGTTGCTACAGGTATAAAAAGAGCAAATCCCGAAAACATTGTATTTACTTACCAAGGTGACGGCGACCTTGCCGCTATCGGTACTGCAGAAACAGTACACTCAGCTGCAAGAAGCGAGAACATAACTGTAATTTTCGTAAACAATGCAATTTACGGTATGACAGGCGGTCAGATGGCTCCTACATCTTTAGTTGGTCAGGTTACACAAACCTCTCCTTACGGAAGAAAAGTAGAGGCACAGGGCTACCCAATAAGAATTTCAGAAATGTTGTCAACTTTAGAGGGTCCCTCATTTATAAGCAGATGTGCTGTTGACAGCGTAAAACACATTAACGAATGCAAAGCCGCAATTAAAAAGGCATTCCAGAATCAGATAGACAAAAAAGGCTTCTCTTTAGTTGAAGTATTGTCAACCTGCCCTACAAACTGGGGTTTAAGCCCTGTTGAAGCACTTGACTGGTTAAGAGACAATATGATTCCGCACTATCCTTTAGGTGTTTATAAAGACATTGACAAGGAAGGGGGTAAAGACGGTGAGTAAAACTAACGAAATTTTATTTGCAGGTTTCGGCGGTCAGGGTATTTTGTTCTCAGGTAAAGTTGCCGCATATTCAGGTCTTGTTGCAGAGAAGTTTGTTTCATGGCTTCCCTCATACGGCCCCGAAATGCGAGGCGGTACTGCTAACTGTCACGTTATCGTATCAGACCAGCCTGTTGGCTCTCCCATTATTGTTAACCCCACAGATTTGGTTGTAATGAACAAACCGTCTTTTGACAAGTTTGAAAATGACGTTGTTCCCGGCGGTAACATCTTTATCGACAGTGCATTAATCGACAGAGACTGCACAAGAGATGACGTTAACGTGTTTAAAGTTCCCGCAACTAAAATGGCAAACGATATGGGTATGCCCAAACTTGCCAATATGATTATGTTCGGTAAACTTTTAAAAGAAACCGGTTTTGTTGATATGGAAACTGTAAAGCAAGGTCTTGCAAAGAGTGTTCCCCCAACAAAACAACAGTTATTTGATACAAATTTAAAGGCAATCGAAGCAGGATATAACTTGTAAAAAGTCCAGAGCATAAAATTTTAAAAGGAAAACATTTCTGATGTTTTCCTTTTTTTATACCCTAAATATTACTTTTTGCATATTCTGTAGGCGTAAATGTTGTTATTGTTTTAAACTGTTTTGAGAAATAATGAATACTGTCATATCCTAAAAGATTTGCAATCTGGGACATATTGTAGTTGCCCTCGTCAATATACTGTTTTGCTTTTTCTATCTTTAAAAGGGTATAGTATTTCATAACGCCCATTCCTGTTTCTTTTGAAAAGGCGTTTTTAATAGTTGTGCGACTGGCGTGAACATAATTTACAACATCATCAAATACTATTTTTCTGCCTAAATTAATTTTTAAAAATTCTGTTATGTCATAAACCATATCTTTTCCTCTGCTGGGGAAAACCGACTCAGTATCAAAAGGGATTTTCTGCTCTTTTACTGCTTGTTTTGCAGACAGTACAAAAAAGGTTGACATATCCATATTTGCTTTTGAAACCAACTCCTGCAGTTGTCCTTTTAACTCCTCGTCCATTCGGACAGTTATATTTACTGTAGCCATAGTATAATTTCCCCTTATTATAAGTGATTAGGTATGGTTGAAAATCGCAATGCAATTTTCTTCTATTCATTATAACAGACTTTGACCAAAATTGCAAATATTATGGCTAAAAAGAAAAAGG
This sequence comes from Clostridia bacterium, assembly GCA_017646825.1. Classification (GTDB taxonomy): domain Bacteria; phylum Bacillota; class Clostridia; order Monoglobales; family Firm-18; genus RGIG1864. Next base: position 16,820 of record JAGCLT010000050.1, read on the forward strand.
AAAACATTTTTAATGTTTTCCTTTTGTTTTACGTTCTGCGCTTTTTTTACAGCCCATTACAATAGCGCTAATGTTTCTTTTGCTATCATTAACTCTTCGTTTGTTGAAATAACAAAGATTTTAATTTTAGAGTCGTCAGCACTTGCTTCAAATTCTCCGCCGCGTCTGTTATTTTTAACGGGGTCGATTTTAGCACCTAAAAATTCCAAGCCGTCCATAATCATTTCTCTGCCTTCGGCGTTATTTTCACCTACACCTGCAGTAAATACGATAGCGTCAACTCTGCCAAGTACAGCCATATACTGACCGATACATTTTTTAACTGCGTACATAAACATATTTTCTGCCAAAGCTGCTTTTTCGTCGCCTTTTGCTCTTGCTTCTGATAAATCTCTGAAGTCTGAACTTAACTGTGAAACGCCGAAAACACCTGATTTTTTGTTTAGTATATTATCGATTTCTGCTGCAGTCAAGCCCTCTTTTTCCATTAAGAAAGTTAAAATTGCAGGGTCAATGTCACAGCATCTTGTTCCCATAGGTACACCGGCTAAAGGTGTAAAGCCCATTGTAGTATCAACTGATTTACCGTTTTTAACAGCAGTCATACTTGAGCCGTTACCAAGGTGGCAGGTAATGATGTTAATATCATTAATATCTTTGCCAAGCATTTCTGCGGCACGGATTGTTACGTATTTATGTGATGTGCCGTGGAAACCGTATTTTCTTATTTTATATTTTTCATAGTATTCGTAGGGAATAGCATATGTATATGCTTCTTTAGGCATTGTCTGGTGGAAAGCAGTATCAAAAACGCCAACCTGAACAACTCCGGGCATTGCTTTTTCGCAAGCCTCAATACCAATTAGGTTTGCAGGGTTGTGTAACGGTGCCAAATCTGAACACAAAACAAGTGCTTGTTTAACTTCGTCATTTATAATAACTGAGCCGTTAAACAATTCTCCGCCGTGAACAACTCTGTGTCCGATAGCGTTGATTTCGCTCATATCTTTAATTACGCCGTAATCACCGTCTGTTAAAGCCTTGATTACAAGGTCAACAGCAGCGGCATGGGTAGGCATAGGAGATTCAATTACAATTTCGTCTTTGCCTATGGGGCGGTGTTTTAGTCTCGAGCCCTCAATACCTATTCTTTCACACAAGCCTTTTGCAAGAACGTCCTCAGTTGTCATATCAATCAACTGATATTTAAGTGAAGAACTTCCCGCATTAATAACAAGAATTTTCATATTACTTAACTCCTTTATAAATTAGTCCTGAGCCTGGACACAAGTAATAGCAACAACACCTGCGATATCTTCTGCGGTACAGCCTCTTGAAAGGTCGTTTACAGGTTTTGCAATACCTTGTGTTATTGGTCCGTACGCCTCTGCTTTTGCAAGACGCTGAACAAGTTTATAACCGATGTTACCTGCATTAAGGTCAGGGAATACCATAACGTTTGCCTTACCTGCAACAGGGCTGCCCGGTGCTTTTTGTTCCCCAACTGACGGAACAACTGCGGCGTCAAACTGTAATTCGCCGTCTAACATAATGTCAGGACGTTTTTCTTTTGCAAGTTTTGTGGCCTCCTGCATTTTTTCAACAAGTTCGCTTTTAGCACTTCCGTATGTTGAGTATGAAAGCATAGCAACTCTTGCATCTGTCTCTACCAACTGTTCAAATGATTTTGCAGAACTGATAGCGATTTCTGAAACTTCGTCTGCATTGGGGTTCTGATTTAAGCCTGAGTCTGCAAAAAGGAATGTGCCGTTAGCTCCGTATTCACAGTCAGGTACGCACATAATAAAGAATGCGCTTACAAGTTTTGTGTTTGGTGCAGTTTTTAATATCTGCAAAGCGGGACGAAGTACGTTTGATGTTGAGTTTACCGCACCTGCTACCATACCGTCTGCTTTGCCTGTTTTAACAAGCATACAGCCGAAGTACAAGGGGTTTTTAACAGTTTTTAGCGCTTCTTCCTCTGTTATGCCTTTGCTTTTTCTAAGTTCATAAAAAGCATTTGCAAGGTCAGGAGTCAATTCGCTTGTTTCAGGGTCGATAATTGTTGCTCCTGAAATATCGTAACCTTTTGCAAGTTCGTTAATTTTATCCACATTACCAATTAAAACCAAGTCGGCAATTTTCTCATTTAATATAATGTGTGCCGCCTGGACTGTGCGGATTTCTTCGCCCTCTGCAAGGACTATTGTTTTCTTTTGTTCTTTTGCTCTTTCTTTAATTCTCTCTAAAAAACTCATTTCATTCCCTCCTTCCCACATTATACTACTCTTTTTTAGAAAAGTAAATACAAATAATTAAAATATCTATTGAGAAAAGCAAAAATATGGTGTATAATATATAAAGGCGACAAACCGAAATTACGCGGTTTAAGGCGTGGCTCGGATAACTTCTGTAACCCTAGGAAAGTGGTGATATTTTTGAGAATTAATGTACTTGGAATAGGCATAGACCATATTACTATGGAGGACGCAGTAAAAACTGCCCTTTCATACACAAATAACGGAAATTTAGTGTTTACACCAAACCCTGAAATCATTATGTCCGCACAAAATGACGAACAGATGAAAGAAATGTTAAACGGCGGGGACTTAGTATTGCCTGACGGAATAGGGGTAGTTATTGCATCAAAAATATTAAAACAGCCTTTACCAGAGCGTGTACCCGGCTTTGACTTTTGCTGTAACTTAATGGAGCAGGACAAAACCTTCTACTTCTTCGGCGGAAAACCGGGAGTGGCTGAAACTGCGGCACAGAAAATGTTACAAAAAGGCGTAAAAGTTGTTGGCACTCACCACGGATATTTTGAAGATGACACAGAAATTATAAATGACATAAACGAAAAAAATCCCGATGTTTTGCTTGTGTGTCTTGGAATGGGCAAACAGGAAAAATGGATGTGGGAAAACAGATACAGATTAAACACACGGATTATGGTAGGTGCAGGTGGTACATTAGACGTGTTAGCCGGAAACGTAAAACGTGCGCCGAAAATATTTCAGAAACTAAACCTTGAGTGGTTATACAGAGTAATAAAGCAACCAAGCAGAATTCCACGAATTATGGTATTACCCAAGTTTTTATTAAAAGTAATTTTTAAAGGAGAAAAATAATGCTTATAGTTATAGAGGGCGTTGACGGAAGCGGAAAACAAACCCAGACAGAACTTTTGCTAAAAAAATTAAAAGACAGCGGCAAAAAGGCAGTAAAACTTACATTTCCAAATTACGAGGGAGAAACCTCTGCCCTTGTAAAAATGTATCTGTCAGGGAAATTCGGTAAAGATGCCGACGCCGTTAACCCGTATGCCGCATCAATTTTCTACGCAGCAGACCGAATCGGCTCGTACTTGGAAACGTGGAAACAGTATATTGATAATGACACAATTGTAATATGCGACAGATACACTACTTCAAACGCCATTCATCAGGCGTGTAAACTAAAGGGCGAGGAGAGGGACAAGTATCTTGACTGGCTGTTCCCTTTTGAATACGATTTACTTGGTCTTCCGAAACCCGACCACGTTATATTTTTAAATATGCCTCCCGAATATGGCGAACAACTAACTAAAAACCGCGCAAACAAAATTACAGGGGGAGAAACACAAGACATTCACGAAAGCAACAGAGCATATATTGAAAACTCCTACAACAGCGCACTTTATACTGCAAAGAAATTTAACTGGAAGGTAATTGATTGCGTAGAACAAGGCAAAATAAAAAGTATAGAAGAAATTAATAATGAAATTACAGAGGTATTATTTTAATGCTTGACTTTAAAGAACTTACCCTACAGGCAAAACAGGAAATTGAATCTTGCGCAAAAAACGTAAGAGTTACTTCAAGCGAACTTACTTTTACGACGTTTTTTATATACCGTAAACTTCTAAACGTAAAATATGCAATAAAAGACGGTATGGTTATTTACAAAACAAAAATAGGAAAGGGCAAAGAGGGGTATCGTTTTCCTTTGGGTGACGGGGACAAAGCCGCCCTTATAAATGAACTGATAGCCGAAAACCCAAATCTTTTGTTTTACGGACTAACCTCCGATATGATAGATTTTCTTGAGCAAAACTTTAAAGACAGATTTACCTTTTCAAAAATGGAGAATTTTGATGATTACGTTTATTCATGGGATAAACTTGCAAATCTAACAGGTAAAAAACTGCACAGTAAAAGAAATCATATAAATAATTTTTATAAACTGTACCACAGTGAGTTTTCAAAGATTACCCCCGAAGACAAAGACCTTATTATTTCCACCTACGACAGATGGTTTAAAGAAACTGACGACAAATTTTTACTACAGGAAAAAGAGGGCATAAAAGATTTGCTTACAAACTACGACAAATTAGGTCTTGTGGGCGGAAAACTAATGGTATCAGGAAACCTTGTTGCCTTTTCCATAGGTGAACGGTTAAATGACGACACCGCCGTTATTCACATTGAAAAAGCGGACACCAATTACAAAGGCGCATACACCGTTATAAATCAGCAGTTTGCCAAAAACTGTCTTTACGGGTTTACCTATATAAACCGCGAAGAAGATATGGGACTTGAGGGTTTACGAAAAGCAAAAATGTCCTACCAGCCTGATTTTATGGTGGAAAAATATAAAGGAGAGTTACTATGATTTATATATTTTTAGCACAGGGCTTTGAAGAAACAGAATACATTGCCACAGCAGACGTGCTTTTAAGAGGCGGTGCACAGGTTACCACCGTTGCAATAGACGACATTGACGTAACAGGGGCACACGGAATCACAATAAAGGCAGACTGCAATATTTACGACTGCGACTTTTCTGACGGGGAAATGTTTGTGCTTCCCGGGGGAATGCCCGGCACAAACAATTTACAGGACTGCGAAGAATTAATCAGTTTATTAAAAGATGCCTATAAAAATGGCAAATATATTGGTGCAATATGTGCGGCACCAAAGATTTTAGGAAGTCTTGGCTTTTTAAAAGGCAAAGACGCCACCTGCTACCCGGGGTTTGAAGAATTTTTAAAGGGTGCAAACGTAGTTGACGCCCCCGTTGCACGAACAGATAACATAATTACTGCAAATGGAATGGGCGGTGCAATTGACTTTGGTCTTAAACTTCTTGAAGTTCTCGGAAAAGACCATCTTAAAGTTAAAAAGGACATTTTATACAATGGATAAAAAGGCACTTCGGGAAAAGTACAAAAAAATAAGAGCCAATGACACAAACTTTCTTCTTCCTTTTGCAACTTTAGAGAAATCACAGATTTTTAAAGATGCAAAGGTGGTTATGGGATACCAAAGCATTAATAACGAACCGTACGTACCCCATACAATTACGGGAAAAACCGTTGTTTTACCCGTAACAGATGTAAAAAAGGGCGTAATTACTCCCTATACTTTTACCTCTCTTAAAAAAGGTACATACAACATTGACGAGCCAACAGGGGGAGCACAATACAACGGCAAAATAGACTTAATAATTGTGCCCGGTATATGCTTTAACAAAAAGGGATACAGAGTTGGCTACGGAAAAGGGTATTACGACAGATTTTTAAAAGGTAAAGACAGTATAACAGTGGGTTTATGCTATGAAAGTCTGCTTACAGAAGAAGAATTTCAGTGTGAATTTGACATAAAGGTAAATTACATTGCCACAGAAAAAGCACTTTATAAGGTGGAGATATAAATGGAGCAACAAAAAAAAGCACAATACAGCATTAATTCCTGCGGATGGCTGTTGCTGTTTGTGTTTTATCTGCAGTTTTTAACAGGAGAAACACTTAATTTAATATGGGGAAAAATGTTGTGGGGGTCTGTTCCCCAGTACGTTGCAATAGTCTGTGTGCAGATTTTTGCAGTTGTTATTCCCTGCACAGTATTTCTGCTTCTTAAAAACGCAAAACCAACAGAAATATTAAAAACAAGAAAATTAAACGTGCCGACAGGTATTGTGTGCTTTTTAATCGGCGTATTTGCACAGCCTGTAGCAGGACTTATTAACAGTCCCGTAATAATGGCAATGTCAAAAGGCGGACAAGTTTCGCCTCAACTTAACATTCCCCAGAATTTCGGCGGATACTTACTTGGTCTTGTGGTAGTAGCCTTAATTCCCGCAGTATTTGAGGAATTGTTAATGCGCGGTATAGTTCTTCATTCAACTGAAAAGTACGGCTACAGACTGTCCCTTGCCATATCTTCAATATGGTTTGCACTTTTACATAACAGTTTTGAAAACTTTTTGGGAATGTTGTTTTTAGGATTTGTCCTTTGCTACGCCGTATGGATGACACAGTCTGTTTATGCAGGGATTATAATACATTTTTCATTTAACGCCTCCGCCCTTACAATGCAGTATTTAGGACAGCCAAATATATGGGTTATGTGGCTTTACATAATAGTATCAATATTTTTGTTCTGTGTTTGTCTGTCTGCCATAAACAGAAAACTGGTAAGGCGTTACAGGTCAAACAAAATGTTTGTTTATATTTTAAAGGCACTTTTAAACCTGCCTGTAATATTAATTATTTTAGGAATTACAATGTTCCACTTTTGTATATGAGGTGAGAGTATGAGAAATCGTTACAGACCCATGTTTACAACAAAGAGGAGACACTATAAAAGAAATATAGTTTTATGTATCTTGCTTGCCCTTGTTATTTTTGCAGGATACGTTACTTTGTCTGACGTATATGCTTTAGGCAGACGTGACGGGGGAGCAGTATCAGTATATCTTCCCGAAAATGCAAACTCTGGCGACGTCTCGAAAATACTGAAGGAAAACGGTGCAGTAAAATTCCCCCTGTTCTTCCGCCTCTACGCGCAAATTAAAGGCGAAGAAACAGTAAGCGGAGCATTGGCGGTGGAATGTTCTTTGACATACAAAGAACTGTTAGACGCTGTATCACTTAAAAACAACGAAAACATTACAACTTTTCTGGTTGAAAAGGGCAGTACCGTTAAAGACATAGAGGATATGGCACTTGCAGTAATGAACATAACACCAAAGCAGTTCCGTGACGCTATGGCAAACTACAAGTGGGACAAAAACTATATAGCAAGTCCCTCTTACGCTACAAAATATCAGGGCTACTTTTACCCGGGAAAATATACTTTCCAAAAAGGCGTAACTGCTGACACACTGGTTAGCACCATGGTTTCAGAATTCGGCGAAACTTTAGGTGAAAATTTAGAAAAAGCAAGTAAAAACACAGGGTTTACTGTAAATGAAATTATAACTATTGCATCTATTGTGGAGAAAGAATGCAGTTCCTATGAGGAAATGGTAAATAAAGTAACAGAAATAAAAGAAAACTTAAAGGCAGAAAAGCCATTATGCGTTGAATCGGCACTTAAATACGCCTTAGGCAAAGAGACACTGGAAGAGGCGGATAAAAAAATATCGTCACCTTACAACACATTTATAAACAAAGGTCTGCCGAAAGGACCAATCTGCAACCCAAGTGTTGATGCAATAAAGGCGGTAACGGAGGCTCAGTAATGGAAAACAACGAAGATTATAATATTAATTACGAATACATTGTCCGCTACATAAGGGACACAATCAAAAAAAATGACGGACTTTTAAAAGAAATGGAGCAGTACGCAAAAGAAAATGACGTACCTATTGCCCAGCCCGAAACCATACGTTTTATTGAAACACTTATTTTGTCGTCAAAGGCAAAATCGGTGCTGGAGGTTGGCTCTGCAATAGGCTATACCGCAATTACTCTTGCAAACCACGGCTGTACTGTTGACACAATTGAGCGAAACGAAGAAATAATCCCCGTATTATACGAAAACATTGAAAAATCGGGACACAAGGATAAAATCAAAGTTTATGAGGGTGATGCAACAGAGATTTTGTCAACATTAGACGGTAAATATGATTTTATATTTTTAGATGCGGCAAAAGCGCAGTATATGGAATTTTTACCACATTGTCTGCGTATGCTAAATGACGGCGGCATTATTTTCAGTGACAATATTTTATACAAAGGAATGGTTGCAACAGACGAACTGTTCCGCAGAAGAAAAATAACAATAATAAGACGTTTAAGGAAGTATTTAGAGGAACTTTGCAATAACGACCAACTTGTTACTTCCATTGTTCCAATCGGTGACGGTGCTGCCATAAGTTATTATAAAAAGGAGCAAAAATAATGGTAAATCTTATTTTAAGATTGAATTCCCGACAAAAAGCAGGGGTTGCTGCAGGGATTATGGGTATTGTCCTAAACCTTTTACTTTTTTCTTTTAAACTTGCAGGAGGACTATTAACAAAATCCACCGCAATAATTGCCGATGCTTTTAACAATCTTTCAGATATGGGAAGTTCTGTTATTACTTTTATCGGCTTTAAAATGGCAGGTAAACCTGCAGACCGCGACCATCCTTTCGGTCACGGCAGACTTGAATATTTAGCAGGTCTTTTAGTTTCATTTTTTATAATCATTATGGGTTTTGAACTTGCAAAACAGTCTTTCGGGAAGATTTTCCGCCCCGTACCTGTTAAGTTTTCAGTTTTTGCACTTGTTACCCTTGGAGTATCGGTACTGGTAAAACTGTTTATGTTTTTTATTAACAACGAACTGGCAGAAAAAATCAATTCTGAGACATTAAAAATTACTGCCCGTGACAGTTTAAACGACTGTATTGCAACATCTGCGGTGCTTCTTGGTACTGCAATATCTTTTTTTACCACAGTAAATCTTGACGGATATTTAGGTCTTGGTGTGTCCTTATTTATTATGTATTCAGGAGTAAAAAGTGCCCTTGACACAATAAATCCCATGCTTGGTGAAGCGCCTGACCCACATCTTGTCCAGACAGTAAAAAACGAGGTATTAAAAGACGAAAGAATACTTGGTATTCACGACCTTATAATTCACAACTACGGCCCAAACAAAATTTTAATGTCACTTCACGCGGAAGTTGACAGCAAAGGTGACGTTTTGGAACTTCACGACCTTATCGACTCTGTAGAAAAAGAATTAAAACAGAAATTTAACTGCGAGGCGGTAATTCACATGGACCCCGTAGTTACTGATGACGTTGAGGCAAACGAAATAAAAAACAGCGTTACTGAAATAGTAAAATCAATTGACTCCCGTCTTTCTATCCACGATTTTCGTATGACAGACGGAATAACACATAAAAATCTTATATTTGATATGGTGGTGCCCTTTGACCTTACTCTTCCTGACGGCACGTTAATTGAAATGATAGAACAACGGCTGGAAGGCGGCACTTACTATTTAAGTATAAATATAGACAGGGAATGATAATATATGAACTTAATCGTTGCAACAGATAAAAACTGGGGAATAGGAAAAAATAATGACTTGCTTTTCCATATTCCAAAAGATATGAAGTTTTTCAGGGAAACCACTACGGGAAAAACCGTTATAATGGGAAGAAAAACATTAGAGAGTTTCCCAAATAAAAAACCCCTGCCCAACAGACGAAACATTGTCCTTACAAGAAACAAGGACTATAATATTGATGGTGCAGAGGTAATATATGATATATCTGAATTAAATGTTGAAGCCGATGCCTTTGTAATTGGCGGAAGCGAAATTTACAAACTTCTTTTGCCTCTTTGCCACACCGCATACATTACAAAAGTAGATGCAGACGGGGGAGCAGACAAGTTCTTCCCCAATTTAGATAAAGACAATGAATGGGAACTTATAGAACAGTCCGAGCCTGTAACTGACAACGGTTACACAATTACTTTTTG
>JAGCLT010000004.1 GCA_017646825.1 Clostridia bacterium
AATAATGTTAGTTATGATATAGAGTGATTATTTGTATTTATATTAATCATTTTCACATTTCTTGTTGATAGATATTAATCTGGGGTGTATATATGAAAGTATTTAAAAAGATAATCACTTATATTTTGATATTGATAATATTATATTTAACTATAACTATTGGCAGGATTTATAAGTACTTAAAGGAATATGGTTACAGTGCCTATGCGATACCGCAAACAATGGCCGTATACTTTGGTTTTAGTGACGGTTTTACTGTGTACGGGATACCCGATGGTGAAACAAGTGTATTTATCGGCAGACACGATTATATTTACGAAGAATTATTTAATGAACACGGTTATAAAGAAATAGACCGTCTTGGATTAGTAGGTTATTATAAAAAAGATGATAGCGTAAATGAACATTATGACTTTGGAATTGGCTCACAGAATGAATGGTGCCATTGGTTTAGGGTATACAGGCTTTCTGATGGATATAAAATTGAAGATTTTAAATAAATTTACAGTTATTAAAGGAGAAATAATATGAGTAAGCAAAATATTATATTAAATATACTTTGTACTGTTGTACTCATAGCAGTTTGGGCAGGGATTTTATTTGTATCATATTTTCTGTTTATATTTAGTCCTATGTTCACATTGCTGGGTAGCGGAATATTAGTATATATTTCTGTTATTATATACATACTGGCTTTTGTTTTGCCAATTGTATTCAGAAAAAGAATATCGAAATATCTTTCTCTGCCGTTGTCATTTATTGTATTTACAATAATTTCTGTAGTACTTGTTGGCTCAATATTAGCCGTAGCCAAGGGCTATATATCCGAGTTTAGTCAGGAAAAATGGGGCAAATATGAAAGTCTTAGAACGTATATGATAGACGATCTGGAAGAGGAATATGGAATTGTAGGAAAGACAGATAAACAAGTACTTGAATTGTTGGGGGAACCCATGTATAATTACGGTTTTGAGCCATTTGCAAGATTTGAGTATTATGCGGGAGACGGAATTGACTCGTATTATTACGAAATTGTATTTGAGAAAGGTATTGCTAAAGATACTACAGTTGCTCAGCATTGATTTTGCAGTACCACCAAAGTTAAAATCTCTCCAAAAGGAGTTGAAATAATGAAGAAGAAATTATTGACTATATCCTTTTTTATGTTTTTTGCATTGCCTATACCTGTGGCGATATTTGCCTGGTTTTGGACATCAATAAGATTTTTTATTTGTATGATGACAGACAAAACACTTGTTGAAACCGTTTCTATGTTTATAGGTGCATTAATAGGCGGAACATATATTATAAGTTATTTAATTGCGTTATTTTTGACTTGCAAGAATAAGAAAATAACCAAAATATCGCTTTTGCCATTGTTTCATTGTGCAGTTGCTGTTATATATGTAATATCATTAACACCCACAGCAATTTACATAAGCGAAACAACGGAGCACTTTGGATTTGCAAAAAAAGATTTTACAGTTGTTGAGGAAATTGATACACACGGCGGATTTCACGGTGACGGGTCTTATTATCTTATTCTGGATTGTTCTGATAATAAAGACAAAGCATTGGAAAAAGTAAAAAACTGGAATAAACTGCCTTTATCCGAAAATCTTAATAATATTATGTATGGCAATTCGTTAACGGAAGAAGCACATCTGCCCACAATAGAAAACGGTTATTATATGTTTAAAGACAGGCAAACAGACAGTACAGATGATTCCGAATTATTTGACGAGGCATCATATAATTTTTCGATTGCCATTTATGATAGCGATACTGATAAAATGTACTATTTTGATTTTGATACTTAAGGAGGTAAATTATGATTTTAGATGAAATTCAATCACGACTGGTAATACTATATACAATGAGGTGTTTAAAAACAACGGTTACGGAAGATATGTTTAACGAAGTTATTGCATACCAGGATATAATTGACTATTTTACAATGTATAATTACATATACGAACTTGAGAAAATGGAAATGATAAAGCCTCTTGAGTACGAGGGTGTAAAACGATATGACTTAACTAAAAAAGGTATTGCATCTGTTCAGACTTTGAAAACAAAAATACCTTTAAGCATCAGGGACAAAATATACAACAAAGCATACGACATCAATCAGCGCGAGGCAAGAGGAAGACGTTTTATAACAGACATAACACCAATTGACGAAAGCAAGTATCTTGCAAAGTGCGGTTTATACGAAAGAGGAACGCCCCTTCTTGAGGTTAGCGTGTTTGCAGGAAGCAAGAAAAACGCCACTGATATAGCGGAAAGATTTAAGAAAAACGCATCAATGGTATTTCAGACATTACTTGAAAAAATTGTAGAGGAAGATTAGATGGTTGACTTAACTTCACCAACAGAGATAAAAAGAATAATGGACGGACTTGGGCGTGGATTTAACAAAAGCCTCGGTCAGAATTTTTTAATTGACAAAAATGTGCTTAGTGAAATTGTGTCTGCAAGCGGAATTGACAAAAGTTTCGGTGTAATAGAAATTGGTCCCGGAATAGGAACACTTACCCAGGAACTTTTAAAAAAAGCAGGGAAAGTTGTATCAATTGAGTTAGACAGACAAATAGCAGGGTATCTCCAAAAGGCATTTGCTTTTTATGACAATTTTAAAATTATTAACGCAGATGCTTTAAAAATAGATTTAAAGGAAATAATAAAGAATGAATTTGGCGATATGCCCTGTGCAGTAGTTGCAAATTTGCCATATTATATAACCACTCCACTTATTATGAAATTCTTAGAAGATGGTGCACAGTTTGAAAGCATAACGGTAATGATACAAAAAGAAGTGGCAAAAAGGCTGGAAGCAAAATGCGGAACAAAGGATTATGGTGCAATCACACTGGCTGTTAATTACTACAGTAATCCTGAAATTATTACAGAAGTACCGCCACACTGTTTTATGCCTGCACCTAAAGTAACTTCTGCAGTTATTAAATTAGATGTGAAGAATCATACAGTACCTTATGTGTCAAACAAAGAGGAACTGTTTAAAATTATAAAAGCATCATTCGGACAGAGAAGAAAGACTCTTGTAAACGGACTTTCATCACTATATCCAAACCTCGCCAAAGAGCAGTTGAAATCAATAATTTACGATGTTGCAAACAATGAAAATATACGAGGAGAGCAACTAAGTTTAGAGCAATTTATACAAATTTGTGAAAATATTGTTAAAATATTTGCAATTTGACAAAAATGTGTTATAATGTTAAATGAGGTTATTTGATTTATTTAAAAATTAACTATAAATGGAGGGAAAGATTATGACAAATAACAAAAAAGTTCTGGCTTGGATTGAAGAAATGAAAGCCATGACAAAACCCGACAATGTTGTATGGATTGACGGCAGCGAAGCCCAGTACAAACAACTTGAAGACGAAGCAGTTGCAGACGGCACACTTATAAGACTTAACGAAGAAAAGTTGCCCGGCTGTTTCTTGCACAGAACTGCGGAAAATGACGTTGCACGTGTAGAGGACAGAACATTTATCTGTGCCAATACAAAAGAAGAAGCAGGTCCTACTAACAACTGGATGGACCCAAAAGAACTGTATGCAAAACTTACAAAATTGTTTGACGGTTCAATGAAGGGCAGAACAATGTATGTTGTTCCATTTATTATGGGCCCTGCAAAATCACCGTTCAGCAAAGGAGGTATTGAGCTTACAGACAGCATTTATGTTGTACTTAACATGAAGATTATGACTCGTGTAGGTAAAATTGCGCTTGAAGAAATCGGTGAAAACGGCGATTTCACAAAATGCTTACACAGTAAAGCAAATATCGACCCTGAAGAAAGATACATTGTTCAGTTCCCTCAGGACAACACAATCTGGTCTGTTAACTCAGGCTACGGCGGTAACGTTTTGCTTGGTAAAAAATGCTTTGCGTTAAGAATTGCATCATACCTTGGTAAAATGGAAGGCTGGATGGCTGAACATATGCTTATTTTAGGTCTTCAGAACAAAGAGGGAGACGTTAAGTATATTTCTGCTGCATTCCCAAGTGCTTGCGGTAAAACAAACCTTGCTATGCTTATTCCTCCAAAGGAATTAGAGGGATACAAAGTATTTACAGTTGGTGACGATATTGCATGGTTAAGAGTTGGTCCTGACGGTAGACTTTGGGCAATCAACCCTGAAGCAGGTTTCTTCGGCGTTGCTCCCGGAACAAGCTCAAAAACTAACTTTAACGCTTTGGAATCAACAAAGAAAAATACAATATTTACAAACGTTGCACTTCGTGATGACAACACAGTATGGTGGGAAGGTCACGATGACGCTGCTCCAGAGCATGCTCTTGACTGGACAGGTAAAGAGTGGACACCTGATTTAGGTATTAAAGCCGCTCATCCTAACTCAAGATTTACTGCTCCTGCAAGTCAGTGCCCATGTATTTCACCTGAATTTGAAAACCCCAACGGTGTGCCGATCAGTGCTATCATCTTTGGTGGAAGAAGAGCAAAAACAACTCCTCTTGTATATGAATCATTTGACTGGAATCACGGTGTATTCGTTGGTGCTACAATGGCATCTGAAACTACTGCTGCTGCAACTGGTGCAGTTGGTGTAGTAAGACGTGACCCAATGGCTATGAAACCATTTATCGGTTACAACGTAGGCGATTATTTTGCACACTGGATTGAAATGGGTAAAAAGATTGCTAACCCACCAAAAATCTTTAACACAAACTGGTTCAGAACAAACGAACAGGGCAAATTTATCTGGCCTGGTTTCGGTGACAATATGAGAGTTCTTCTTTGGATTTTAGACAGATGCGAAGGCAAAGTTGATGCTGTTAAAACTCCTATTGGTTACTTGCCTAAGAAAGAAGACTTGATGTTAGACGGTCTTGACATTTCAGAAGATGTATTAAATGAATTGTTAAGTGTTGACAAAGAAGTATGGATGGAAGAAGTTGCTCAGATTAAAGAATTGTTCGGCGGTTTCGAAAGATTACCACAGGAAATGGCTGATCAGTTGAAGGCATTAGAAGATAGATTAAAATAAGTAAATAACTTTTAAAGACTGTGTTGATTTTCAACACAGTCTTTTTTTGTATCTCTTTTCGTTCTGCGCTTTTTAGGGGATAGGAAAAAAAGATGCAGAATATGCAAACTGAACCCGAAGGGGGTACCCGAAGGCGTACAAAGGTACGTCGAGAGGTGAAGTTTGCTTATAGTAAAAAGGCATAAATTTAAGAAAAAGGTTTAATGCCTTTTTCTACATATAAATTGCATAACTATAGTGTTATGTATTGTTTTGTATGCAGTTGTGTATATTCTGCCTTTTTACGTTCTGCGCTTTTTTTACATCCCCTTTTTGTAATAATTGTGGACAAAGCATAATATACTGTTATTGGTGATGATGATGAGAAGAATTTTACCTGACGGATTACGTCATTTACTGGAAACGGAAAATTTAAGAGAAATACGGCTCCGCACTAACAGGCACATTACTTTAAATGTTGGCGGAAATATCACCGTTACACGTTATGTTGCCACAAAGGAAGACCTTTTATATTGTGTGAAAAACGCCTGCAACAGTTCAATATATGCCTTTATTGACGAAATTAAAAATGGCTTTGTTACAATAAAAGGCGGTCACAGAATAGGTGTTTGTGGCAAGGTAATTATTAGAGACAATAAACTTGAAAATATTGTTGATTTTAACGGAGTAAATATAAGAATTGCAAGAGAAGTAAAAGGTTGTGCAAATGATTTGGGTGAAACAGTTAAAGACAGCACTCTTGTTATTTCCCCGCCCGGTTGCGGTAAAACAACAATGCTCAGGGACATTTCAAGAATTTTAGGTGAAAAGAACAATGTATCGGTAGTTGACGAGCGTGGAGAAATTGCAGGGTGTTATAATGGAATTCCACAGTTTGATGTGGGTGAGATGACAGACGTACTTGATTTGTGCCCCAAAAAATATGGAATTGAATTAGTTTTAAGGGCAATGAGCCCTGATTACATAATTACAGACGAAATAGGTAAAGACGATATCACTTCGATTAAAAAGGGAATACTTTGCGGAGTAAAATTTATTGCTTCGGCACACGGAAGCAGCATTGAAGAAGTAATAGAACGGCTTGATATTGACAAAAATACGTTTTCTAATTACATATTATTAGGACAAAATGCTAAAGTAATAAAACAAGTAAAAGCAGGTGACGTAAATGATATCTAAACTAATAGGCGGAGTATGTGTAGTGGCTGCGACGTCAAAAATAGGTTACAAAAAAGCGGACAAATATGAAAAGAGGCTAAAAGAGTTAAAGAGTTTAGAAAGTGCACTTGGGCTTTTAAAAAGTGAAATGGAATTTTCAATGCCAGTATTAAAAGATGCTTTTTTAATTTGCTCGTCCCTTGTTCAGA
>JAGCLT010000051.1 GCA_017646825.1 Clostridia bacterium
CTTTGGTTTTAGTGGTATTTTATTCGCCCGTAAACTGTCGAAGACAATACCACTTGCAAAGCAAATATCACTGCGAAGTAATAGAACTCGCCGTGAGGCGAATAAAACTGCCGAGTGTCCTTAAGAACACTCGGCATATGATACAGGTCTTTTTTTATTATCTTTTCACTATCTTATTAATATCAACAATTTCTGTTGTATATAGTGAGTATCCGCTGTTCAGACTATCTACAATAGCATTTGCTGTGTCAATAGAGGTTAAGCAAGGAATACTTAATTCTACTGCTTTTCTTCTTATTTTAACATTATCGTATGTTGGTATTCTTCCTTTTGACGAAGTAGAAATTACATAGTCTATAACTCCGCTTTCAAGAAGATTTACAATGTTGTCGTTGGGGTTCTGATGTATTTTGTATGTAGTTATTACTTCAATACCATTTTCTCTTAATACTTTTGCAGTACCTTCTGTTGCGTAAATAGTGAAGTTAAGTTCTTTAAACTTTTTAGCAGTTGCTATCATTTCGGGCTTGTCTGTGTCTCTTATTGTAAACAGTACACCGCCGTTTTTCTTTAAGCTGTATCCTGCAGCGCTAAGACCTTTGTAAAGAGCTTCTCTTAAAGTTTTGCCAACACCTAAAACTTCACCTGTTGATTTCATTTCAGGTCCTAAGTGAACGTCAACGTCTATTAGTTTTTCAAAGGAGAACACAGGCACTTTTACTGCTACATACTGTGACTCTTTGTATAGTCCTGTGCCGTAACCCAAGTCAGCCAGTTTATATCCAAGAGCAGTTTTTGTAGCAAGTTCCACCATAGGAACGCCTGTTACTTTACTGATATATGGAATTGTTCTTGAAGAACGTGGGTTAACCTCAATTACATAAATCTCATCTTCGTAAACAAGATACTGGATATTGATAAGACCTTTTGTTTTAAGTGCAAGTGCAAGTTCTTTTGTGTGGTCGATTAATTTTTCTCTTATTCTGTTACTGATATTCCATGCAGGATATACTGCAATAGAGTCACCAGAATGAATACCTGCTCTTTCAATATGCTCCATAATACCGGGCACAAGCACGTCTTCGCCGTCACTTATTGCATCTACTTCAAGTTCTGTACCCATTAGGTATTTGTCAATCAAAACAGGGTTTTCGATGTTATTTGCAAGAATAATTTTCATATATTCTTTAACATCTGCTTCACTAAAAGCTATAATCATATTCTGTCCGCCAAGAACGTAAGACGGTCTTAGAAGCACGGGGTAGCCGATACGCTGTGCAACTTCAAGTGCTTCCTCCATTGTCATTACTGTATCGCCTACAGGACGTTTGATTTTAAGTCTTTCCAAAAGTGCGTCAAAACGTTCTCTGTCTTCTGCGGCATCAATACTGTCTGCCTGAGTACCAAGAATTTTTACGCCTTTTTCTGTTAAGAAGTTAGTTAATTTAATAGCAGTTTGTCCGCCGAATGCAACAACTACGCCGTATGGCTTTTCAACTTCTATTATGTTCATAACGTCTTCAGGTGTTAAAGGCTCAAAGTAAAGTCTGTTTGCTGTATCAAAGTCTGTTGAAACAGTTTCGGGGTTGTTGTTTACAATTACAACATCGTAGCCCATTTTCTTAAGTGTCCATACGCATTGTACACAAGAGTAGTCAAACTCGATACCTTGTCCGATTCTTATTGGACCTGAACCGAAAACAATAACTGTCTGTTTGTCGCCTTTTTTATCAATAAATCTTTGTGCATCGTTTTCGCAGTCTATTGCAGAATAGAAATAAGGTGTGTCAGCAGAAAATTCTTTTGCACATGTATCAACCATTCTGTAAGACAGCGGAATACGGCAGGGCACCTGACTTTTTGAAATGTTTGTTATAGACTTATCCGTATAGCCAAGTTTCTTTGCTTTGTAATAAAGTTCTTTAGAAAGTTGATTGTTTTCAAGTTCATGCTCCATATCAGCAAGGTTTTTAAGTCTTTGTAAAAACCAGGTATCAATTTTTGTTATATCATAGATTTCTGAAAGTTCAATTCCTCTTTTTATTGCTTCAAAAACTGCAAAAATTCTCTGGTCGTCACAAGTTGCAACACGGTCCATAATTTCTTTGTCTGTAAGAGGTTTGAACACTTTGTAATTCATATCGTCAACGCCGATTTCTGCACCTCTTACTGCTTTTAAAAGTGCCTGTTCAAAACTCATACCGATTGCCATTACTTCACCGGTTGCTTTCATCTGTGTACCCAAAAGTCTTTTTGCATAAACAAATTTATCAAATGGCCATTTGGGGAATTTTACAACAACATAGTCAACCTGTGGCTCAAAAAATGCAGATGAAGTTCCGTTTGCATCGTTTTTAATTTCGTCTAATGAATAGCCGATTGCAACTTTTGCAGCAATTTTAGCAATAGGATAACCTGTTGCTTTTGATGCAAGAGCAGAGGAACGGCTTACACGTGGATTAACTTCTATTACTGCGTATTCGTGGCTTGTGGGGTGCAATGCAAACTGGCAGTTGCATCCGCCCTCTACGCCTAATGAATTAACAATTTTTATTGCGGCATTTTTAAGCATTGTGTATTCGTCTTTTGACAAAGTCATACATGGTGCTACAACAATACTGTCACCTGTATGTACGCCAACGGGGTCCACGTTTTCCATATCACAAACAATAATTGCGTTTCCTTTTCTGTCGCGCATTACTTCGAACTCGATTTCTTTCCAGCCCGAAACACATTTTTCAATCAAAACCTGAGTAATAGGTGAAAGTCTTAAGCCGTTTGTTCCGATTTCGTGGAGTTCTTCATCGTTATATACTATACCGCCGCCTGTACCTCCCAATGTAAAGGCAGGTCTTACTACAACGGGATACTCTATCTCATTTGCAAATTCAATAGCACTTTCAATATCTGTTACAACTTTTGACGGAATAACGGGAATGTCAATTTCCATCATAGCGTCTTTAAACAACTGTCTGTCTTCTGCTTTGTCAATGGTTTCGGGATTTGCACCTAATAATTTAACGCCGTGCTTGTCCAAGAAGCCTTCCTTTGCCAACTGCATTGACAAAGTAAGACCTGTTTGTCCACCCAAAGTTGACAAAAGGCTGTCGGGCTTTTCTTTTTCAATAATTCTTTTAACAGTGTCTAAATTTAAGGGTTCAATATAAATTTCGTCAGCCATTACGCTGTCTGTCATAATAGTAGCGGGGTTAGAGTTAACCAGTACCACTTCTATTCCGTCTTCTTTCAAAGCTCTACACGCCTGAGTTCCTGCATAGTCAAATTCTGCTGCCTGGCCGATAACAATAGGACCTGAGCCTATTACCATTACTTTTTTAATATCCTTGTTGCGCGGCATTCTTTTTCCTCCTCTTATTAAATATACGTAATAAAAAAGCGTTACACAATCAAAAAATCGTGAACGCTAAAATGAAAATAAAAATAGTGGGGTTGTAAGGGAACAAAAATTTTTTCGCATCATTTTTTTCATTATCACAAACCTCCCACTTCGTAAATATCAATATATTATACCATAGGAATTTACAAAATACAAGAGTTTTTTAAAAATTATTTCAAAATATATGGTCCCATAGTATATTCCTGAGATGACAAGGAAACGTCTTTATTTTTGTATCCAAGGCTATATACCGACGAACGCTGAATTTCTTTTTGAAGTTCAGGCAAATCTTTTCCGTCTGCAGTTTTAACAATTACAGGCAGACTGCACTTGTCTTTTATTTCTTTCAACATTGCAAAGCCTTTTTTGTCAGCCCCTAAAACTTTAATGTATGACGGACTCTTTGCCGTTTCCTCTTTGGTGATACCAAGTAAAACATTTTGTAAAATCCGTCTTATTCTTGCATTGGAATAACGTTTTGTGCTGACTGCTGACACAAGAGTTTCTATGTCGCTTTGTTTTGCACCCTCTGCAATAATTCTGTTTTCCAGTCCCTCTGCCATATCTGCTATATTTTTAAGTTCCTTTGGACTTACTGTTCTTAACTTGTATAAAAGTGCTTGTGAAAATGCACTGTCTAAAACAGGCATAGTACCATTGTCCGTTTCTCTTTTTACAATTTCTGCTACATTTTCGGGAACAAAATCCGAAAAGTCTCTGCCCTCTTTAATGAGTTCACGGATATAAGATGCGCTGCCCTCTTTGTCGTGGAAACTTCCTTTTCTTTTAATTGGCACTATGTCAATATTACTTCCAAGTTTTTGCAGTTGTCTTACATATTCTACTGCCAGAATGTTGTTGGGACTATCTGTTAAATCAATTCCATACACTGCTTTTAACGCGGTTTGTCTTGCTTTAGGATAACCAATACCCAAAGACAGTTGCTTATTCAGTTCCTCTTTAAACTCAGATGTTTCGTTATTTAAAACTGTTGCAGTTTTTATTATTTCTTCTTTGTTATCATTTTCCACGCCAAAAGAAATGCCGTCAACAATATTTAAGGCATTTAAGATTTCTATTGCACCTTTTGCAAATATTTCTGCAGTCTGGCAACTGTAGGCGGAGGGCAATTCTATAACAAGATTAACACCGTTTTTTACCGCCATTTCTGCTCTTGCCCATTTGTCACATATAGCCGCAGAGCCGCGCTGAACAAAGTTGCCGCTCATAACGGCAACTATATTTTCGCAATCTGTAATTTCCTTTGTTTTTTCTATCTGGTACAAATGACCGTTGTGGAAAATATTGTACTCCGAAACAATTCCTACAGTTTTAATACTTATCGCCTCTTTTAATTAAAAACAGATTTTTCCTGGGTTAAGTATATTCTTCTCGTCAAAAACCTTTTTAATTCCCTGCATAAGAGAAATAGGTGTTTCTCCTAAAAGTTCCTTTAAATACTCTTTTTTCGCAAAACCGATGCCGTGTTCACCTGACACCAGACCGCCTAATTCTTTGGCTTTCTGGTACATACAGTCAAAACATTTTGAAAGAACATCTTCCCATTCATCGTTATTAAGTTGGTCACGGCAAATATAAACGTGAAGATTACCGTCCCCTGCATGACCAAAACTTGGTATTCTCACACCGGTTTCTTCAGCCAGTTTGTGAGTGAATTTTATAAATTCGTCAACTTTATCAACAGGCACTACAACGTCACATTCGTCCATCTCTGTTGTAGATGCTTTTATTGCCTCAAGGAACGCACCTCTTGCAGACCATACGGCTTTTTTACGTTCTTCAGTATCAACAATGTATGCGTCAAGTGCACCAATTTCAAGGCACAGTTCTGCCACATTTTTCATATCTTCTTCTACCTGAGCATCTGTGTTTCCGTCAAAAGTAAGAAGAATGTAAGCGTCATTTTTGGTATCGGGAAATTTCTTGCCCAGATAACTTTCTGAAAACAAAATTGTGTCACGGGACATATATTCTATTGCAGTAGGTGTTACCTTTGAACGTATTATCTGTGGCACTGCCTCTATGGCACTTTTCATGTCGGGGAAAGGTACTAATAAACTTATTGAAACCTTAGGAAGCGGCACAAGTTTTAATACCGCCTCGGTAATTATGCATAGAGTACCCTCAGAGCCTACAACCAAATCTTTTAAACTGTAGCCCGAACTGTTTTTGGCAACTTTACCACCTAATACCAAAATTTCACCTTTTGGTGTTACAACTGTAAGTTCTCTTACATAATCTCTTGTAACGCCGTATTTAACAGCCCTCATACCACCTGCGTTAGTTGAAATGTTTCCGCCGATAGTTGCAGATTTTTCCCCGGGGTCGGGTGGGTATAAAAAGTCGTTTTCTTCTGCAAATGCAGCCAGTTCCATTAAAAGTACACCTGGCTGAACGGTAACTGTTAAATTGTTTTTATCAAGTTCTAAAATTTTATTCATCTGTGTAGTTTCAAGAAGAATACCGCCCTCTACGGGAACGGCAGAGCCAACAAGACCCGTTCCGCTTCCTCTTACTGTTACGGGTATTGTCTTTTCCCATGCAAGTTTCATTATCTGTGCAATTTCTTCTGTTTTGTGAACACGGACTAACACCTCTGGCATTTTCTCGATTCCGCCAAGTTCGTCGTGACCGTAGTCAGGACTGATTGCGTCGCCAGACAACACATTTTCTTCTCCTGCAATAGTACAAAGAAGTTTTATATCATCATCAGTTATTTTATTATACATCAGCCCGTGCCTCCTTTATTTTTGCAATTAAGCGAGGTAAAACTTCATTGACATCGCCTACAACCGCATAATGCGCCACATCAAAAATGGGAGCAGTTTTGTCAGAATTTACCGCAACAATACATTCCGACGACTTCATTCCTGCCGCAAACTGTACTGCCCCTGAAATTCCAAGACAAATAATAAATTTGGCGTTTACTGTTCTGCCTGACAAACCTATCTGCCTTTTTGCATCAAACAAATTACCCTCAACTAAAGGACGGCTACATGCAACAACTCCGCCAAGCAAATCCGCAAGTTCTTTCGCCTGTTGTCTTAAGCCCTCGCTCATTGCTCCTCTCCCTACTGCCACAACAACGTCTGCCTCAGAAATATCCACATCTTTTGGTTTGTCTTTTGCACCAAGTATTTCTATTAAAGACTGTAATTTATCTTTTGTAATATCCATTTTTACAATTTCACCAGACGGGTTTTTCTGTGGTTTTGGCTCAGCAAACACTTTATACCTCACCGTACAGAACTGTGGTCTTGTGTCGGGCGAAATAATCTGTGCCATAATGTTACCGCCAAAGGCAGGTCTTATCTGCACAAGGTCGGTGTTTTCTTTCATTTCTAAAACTGTGCAGTCTGCAGTCAGTCCCGTTCTGCATCTTGCAGCAACACGGGGCGCAAGTTGACGTCCTAAATTTGTAGCACCTACAAGTATTGATGATGGTTTTATTTTATCAATAAAATCGCAAAAAGCACTTGTGTACGGCTCTATTCTGAAATGTTCAAAGGCATCGTTGTCATAGACAAAGACCTTATCCACGCCGTAGTGCAGAAGTCTGTCAATTCTTTTTCCAAGGTTGTTGCCGATAACAAGGGCATATACAGGGTGATTTGTAACTTTAGCCAACTCTTTTGCCTTGCCTAAAAGTTCATAAGTAACACGGTGGATTTTGTCCCCGTAGTGGTCAACATAAACGCAGATACCACGCCACAAATCCTTGTCAACTGTGTTTTTAACTTCTTCTTTGTATTCAATTATTCCGTCACTCTTTTTAGTACAGATTTTGCACATTTTACAACCTGATGATATATCAAGTTTGTTATCCGCATAAGAAATGGCGCCAAAAGGACAAACTTTTACAAGTTCTTCCGCCTTTTCTTTTGTAACCAGGTTGTGATTTATAACTAATTTTCCCATCGCCGTTCCCCCTTACACAATCTTTCTGTCACGAAGAATGGCAGATAATTTTTCTGCCTGTTGTTCTGCTGTTCCGTCAATCACACATTTTTCCGTGTTTTTCTCAGGCGGGAATATTCTCTCAACCTGTGTTGCAGAGCCTGAAAGTCCGTAATTATCAGGATTTTTGTCTTCAAAATCCTCGAATGTTACAAACTTAATCATATCCTCTGTCACTTGCTGCTTAACTTTAAATGATGGCAACCTTGGTGAATTTATGTCACCGTCTGCAGAAATAAGGCAAGGCATTTTTACGGACATTGTTACAACCTTTTCGTCTAATGATGCAACCAAAACCGCTTTACCGTCTTCGATTTTTTCAACAGAGAGAACATTTGCAACATTGGGAATTGAAAGAAACTCAGAAACCTCCGCACCCACCTGTGCGGTGTCTCCGTCGGTAGTTTGCTTTCCGCAAATTATAATGTCAAAGTTCCCCATCTTTTTAATTCCCTGGGAAATGGTATATGCAGTGGCAAGTACGTCTGCTCCTGCAAACTTTCTGTCTGTTAAAACTGTTCCCTCTTTTGCACCCATACAAATCGCTTCAATTACAGCGTCTTTTGCCTGAGGAGGTCCCATAGTAATTACCTTTAAAGTACCGCCATATCTTTCCACAAGTGAAAGTCCCAGTTCAAGACCGTATAAATCATAAGGATTCATTTTGCTTTTTACACCGTCTCTTTTAAGCACACCTGTTACAGGGTCAACCTCAACATTGTTAGACCCGGGAACTTGTTTAATACAAACTAAAATGTCCATTCATTACTCTCCTTATATGTAATTTTGTTACTTTTTAAGGTTTTCAACAAGTGCAGGATATCTTGATAAAACTCCTGCTATACTAAATACATTTTCGATGCTTATACTTCCTGCCATACATACGCCGCGGTAGTTGTATGACGCTTTTTCACTTAATATAACGTCATATTGCTTTACATCACGTTTTGGAACAATTTCTCCGTCTTTTCCGGGGCGTACCCAATCGCAACCAAGTTCTTTTAAATATTTATACACGCCGTAAAGTACACTTCTGGGATTTGAACCTGCAATAAATCCTTTTCCTTTTTTTATGTTTATAACAAAAGAGTCCTCTTTTTCATTGTCTTCTTGTTTTATTTTCTTAAAGTCGCTGTATAATCCAAGTTCTATTACCTTTCCCTGCTCATTAATTTCATTACCCATCTGCAACAGGTATTTTGAAAGTTCGTCCTTAGCATAAATAACAGGTGTTTTTTCATTTAAAATTCTGATTTTCATAGTATTTACTCCTTGTTATTATTCGTCAATTACCTCAATATAAAAACTGACAGGTCTGAAGCCGTCGTTACATGAAATCATTGCGGATTTTGGTTTTTTCATCCACCCGTCATAAAAGTTTCCACCGCCATTTAGTAACTCCGTAACAAAGGGCAACATAGTTTCCCAGGCACTGTCACATAAGCCCTCTGGTTTTTCCAATCCATCTGCTACAAACTCCTGTCCTTCTTTCAAATCGCAGGCGTGCTGAATTGGATTTTCGTATTGCTTTATCAAATCTTCATACCTTGTTATTCTTTTTACAATTATTCTGCATTTACTCATAACCAATCTCCTATAAAAAAACCACCTGCAAAGCATTAAACAATACTTTACACGTGGTTTTATTCTATCATATTGCTATTTAAAAATCAATACAAAACTCCACATTAAAACGCCATAAGTGATGCCACTGTTTCCTTTGCATCCCCAAGCATCATAATTGTATTTTCTGCCTGATATAGCGGATTTGGTACTCCTGCATATCCCGGTTTGTCGTCAAAGTTACATACTATAACGTGTTTTGCATCAGAAGCGTTAAGTACAGGCATACCGTAAATAGGTGTACCCTCTGCTGTATTTGCCGCAGGGTTTACTACGTCATTTGCACCAATTATTACTGCAACATCCGTTTCTTTAAACTCCTCATTTATTGCATCCATTTCGTATAGTTTATCGTAAGGAACATCAACTTCGCAAAGAAGAACATTCATATGTCCCGGCATTCTTCCAGCAACAGGATGAATTGCATATTTTACTTCTGCGCCATTGCTTTCAAGTTTGTCAGCAAAAGTTTTAACAATACTTTGTGCCTGACCAAGAGCCATACCGTAACCAGGTACTATTATAACTTTTTTCGCATTTTTAAGAATGTCAGTAACATTTGTTTCTTCTTTAGCCTCACTTGGCGCATTTCCGATTGATGCAGTAAGTGATGTTACTGTTTCTTTTGCATCCCCAAGCATCATAATTGTATTTTCTGCCTGATATAACGGATTTGGAA
>JAGCLT010000052.1 GCA_017646825.1 Clostridia bacterium
ATTATACCGTCCTTTTCTTAAATAACTTTTTTATTTTTTCATTATTGCCTTTTACGTCATCAAAGTAGAAAGACACCAAAAAGCCAATTACAACTAATACTAAAGCCACAACAAAAGATTTAACAGAAGTAATTGCGCAACTTGAATTTAACACGTTAGGTATTATGGACAAGAACAATCCGAAAATTACTGAAAAAGTAATAGTGTAAAAGTTTTTAATTAAAATGTGCATTACTGACGAAATAAGTACCGCGCCTATTATCAGTCCCAAAAGAGCAGGAACAATAATACTGATATTAAGTTGAGCAAGAGAACTTACATAAAGTTCGTAAAGCCCAAGGGCAGAAAGAATTACTGCACTGTCAACGCCCGGAATTATGGAAGACCCTGCAACTGCAACACCAAGGAGTACGGACTGCAACAAGTTCGGGTTTGTTACAACAGGAAACCAGTTTCTGTTTAGTGAAAATAAAAACAGTCCGATTACAGCACCTAATGCGATTAAAAAATAGTATTTATTGTTAAAGCCTCTTTTTTTCACTTCTTTGTAGAAAAGAGGAACAGTTCCGATTACAAGTCCTAAAAACAGATACCTTGTATGAAACTCAAAATTTGTAAGCATAAAGTCAACTATTTTACTGAACAACAGTACGCCTACAGCAAACCCAAGTACAAGGGGTATTAAAAAAACTATATTCTTTTTGAAACTCTTAAAAAGAGTACTCATTGATTTTACAACTTTTTCATAAA
Organism: Clostridia bacterium; assembly: GCA_017646825.1. GTDB lineage: Bacteria > Bacillota > Clostridia > Monoglobales > Firm-18 > RGIG1864. Next base: position 751 of record JAGCLT010000052.1, read on the forward strand.
GGCCTAAAATAATAAGCATTACACTGCCGCTTAATCCAGGGGCAATGCCGCCTATTCCTACTATTATGCCCTTTAAAAAATACATAAGATATTTCAAAAGCAGTCACTCCTAACAACTATAACAATGATACTATATATGGGTAGAAAAGTCAAGGAAAAAGGAGTAAAAGTTGGTAGCGACAAAACTAGTTTTATACTCATATTAAAAGTCGTGACAACCTCCAAAATCAATATTATATTTTTCAAACACGCAAACAATTTTTTCTACAATTTCAAAATCATTAATACAAATATTTATAAAATCTGCTATATATTTTTTTAGTAATTCAGTTTTAATTTTCATTACTACAGTCTCCTTTGTCTCATTTTTACAACCGATTATAACATAATAATATTGTAAAATCAACTTATAAAGTGCAAAAAATGAGACAAAAGAAAAAGTGGTGATAAATATGAAACAACGAACAAATACAAATGGAAAGAATCTTATAGGAGAGAGATTAAAAGAATTGCGCAAAAGGAAAAAGTTCTCGCAACGAGACTTAGCAAGGGAATTACAACTTATTGGTATTGATATGGATAAAAATGTTATAACAAGAATAGAAACAAATAAGAGATATGTAACAGATTTTGAATTACAAGCATTAAAGGAAATATTTAATGTGAGTTATGATTATTTGATTGACGGTGTTAAGTGAAAATAACTATGTTTTTTAGTGAATAGTGAATAATGAATAGTGAATAGTGAATAGTACAAAAAGAAACGACAATTTCTTACGAAATTGTCGTTTCTTTTTGGTGGAAGTGTGGGGAGTCGAACCCCAGTCCGAAAATACTCCGCAAAACTTTCTACGAGTGTATCGTGTGATTGTAACCGAGAGGATTCGAACCCAATAAGGTTTTAAAACACAAATTTTGCGTAATACTTCGTAAAATTCTGTGAATATACACCCGTATTATCCAAAGAATTTTTCTTGTCTTCCATCAAAATTTGTTGTTTTGAAACTCTTCGACCTTAAACGCAAGAAATTTAGTGCAATTTCAATGCGGAGGACGAAGGTAGGCACCACGCCTTTCGAGGACGACAAGTTGAAATGGTGCAAATTTGTAAAGTTTAAGGCTTATTGTGTTCGAAACCTCTCGGTTATTTCCCTCACACAGAGTTTCACACGCAATCCTCTGTGTTTGGTAGCCCAATAATACCCGGTGGGAATCAGGGCATTACCCACTCGTGTTCACTGCAAAATGACGCCCTTAATCTTCTATGCAGTTCTCGAAGTAAGGACGGCTGCCGTTAATTAGGCAGCGTAAGCTAAATTATCGTTAGCGTTTAAATTTAAAATTGGGCTTTTTAAGTGGACTCCCGCCACTACTCGCTTATTTTGTTTATATATCCCCGTCGAAGCCATTGCACCCCCGTACAATTATATATTACATTAAGCAAGAGATTTTGTCAAACAAAATCTCTTGCTTTACATTTATTTCCTCAGTGCATTATATATTACTATTGCGCTATCTGCTTTTGTGATATTTTGTTCGGGATTAAAATTACCTTTTTCGTCACCGTTAATTATACCCATTCCGTACATAATACATACATAGCCTACGTTTTCGGTAACGTCTTTAAAAGGACATTTCCAGATGTTTTCCATTTGTGCATATTTATCGCTGCCGTTTGCTCTTGCTAAAAATACAAGGGCATCAGTTCTGGTAACGAAAGCATCGTCGTTTCTTTCGCTGTCTTTTATTATATTATAGTTTTTTGCACTTACAAAAGTTCTTTCGTAAATTTCATTTTGTCCGCCGCTGAAAGCACCAACTAAAAGAGTTATGAAATCTTTTTGGGTTATAAAGTTATCGGGGTTAAAACTGTCTGTTTCAAAACCTATTCCGTACTGCGCCAATGTTTCTATCTGATTTTTTGCATAATGATTTTCAATGTCATTATATTTTATTTCTTTTTTTGCAATGAAATTATTGACAAACTCGCCGTCGTATGGGTTTACATAGAAACTTTCGTTTTCAAAACTATACACCATAACGGCATTTTCGGAAATGGAATTCTGATTTATTTCTGCAATATATATTTTGTCATAGTTCACATTTTCAAACACGATTTTTAATGCTTCGTCTTTCGTTATTACATTTTCCACAGAGGGGAACTGTGCATCGGTATATGCTATATTGTAGTTTGTAAGAATTCCTGTTTCTTTATCTACTGAAACTGTTATTGTATCGCCCAGAACTTTTACACCGTTTACATATCTCTGGAGTCTTAAAGTGTTTTCTGTTTCTGCAACTTTATATTCTTCGAAAAGTTTTCCTGCAAGCAGTTTTGCATAGTTTTCGGGAGTGTCTTTATAATTGCCCTCGCCTGAGTAGTTGTTAAAAGAAATAACTGCCCCTGTTTTTCCATCAACGGTGATGTTATATTTTTCGTAACCCAAGTTATACACATATCTGCCTTGTACTTTAACAAGGTTAGAGTAATATGTGGTTGCATCTTTTGGGATGTTTAATATTTTTATTTCTTTTACACTTTTTTCAATTTGCTCTTTGGAAAGAAGACCGTTTATATTTGTTATTTCTTTCATTTCCGCTTCGCTGAATTCGGATTTTAAGTTTTCACTATCTGCCGAGCCTGAAAATGAATTATAGATGTAACTTGGAGAATATGTATATAGTTTTCCGTCAACAGCATTAATGTACTGATTACTGTTACTTCCTAAAACATATTTTGCTACAGGAGTTTTAACGTCATCTTTATAACTGATTTCATAAACAAGTTCCATACCGAAAAGGTCTTTATATGCCTGTTTTGCAGTTTCCAAATCTATAAAAGATGTAGGATATTTAAGGTCTTTATAAATACTGAAATTATAATTTATCAAAGACAAGTTGTTGGCATCAAGAGAAAGACTTCCTGAAAACTCTCTTACTTTAACACCGTTTTCAACATAGGACAAACTTGCAAAAACATTGTTGCCGTACAAATCGATTGTGTCAATTTCATTTACAGTAATTTTTCCTTTTAAGGATGGGTTTACGAAATCGGCAAGGTCTTGTGCGGCTTTCTGATACTGCTCGGGAGTGTATTTTTTAATCCCGAAGTTATCCTCGTTATTTCTTATGTAACTGTGATAGTTTCTTACAATTCCGTTTTGGTCACATTCTACGGACAGGTTTTTTTGATTGTCCCCTTTAGTTGACCAGTAGAAACTATAAATGGTCTGACCGTATCTTTCCTGTGTAGAACTTTCAAAAACTTCATAACTGTTGTCTATTGAAAAACGCTGTTTTACAAGTGACAGTATTTCCTCGTAATTGCTTGTATCTGCACCGAAAGTTACAGTAGGCATAAGCATTATTAGTGTAAGCAATATACAAATTATCTTTTTCACAAAAATCAACTCCTTTTATGGTTTAGACTTATCATTTATCAAAAAAGTTCCGCAAATTCCATATTTTTCTCTAAATTATTTTTGCAGTTCTTTGCAAGTTCCGGATTATCAAACAACGCAAAGACAGAAGAGCCACTTCCTGACATTACTGCACCCAAAGCACCGTAACTTAACATCTGTTCTTTTATTTTAATAATTTCTTCATTTATTTCCATTACATTAAACATATTTTCTGCAATGAAACGGAGGTCGCCTTTATTAAGAGCGTTTACTATTTCGCAGGTGTCCGTATGGGGCTTCGGAGTACAACTGTCTATTACTTTAAAGGCTTCTTTTGTACTTACTGAAAACTTTGGTTTTACAAGTACCGTGTAGCATTTTGGCAACGGCTTTACGGGTGTCAGTATTTCTCCAATTCCTTTTGCCTCGCAACATCCGCCTATTATAAAAAAGGGAACATCTGCACCTACCGTTACTGCTATTTCGCACATCTCATTATCACTTAAGTTGGTTTTATAAATATCATTAAGGGCTTTTATGACCGAGGCAGCGTCAGAACTGCCGCCTCCAAGCCCTGCTTCTTTTGGAATATGTTTTTCAATTTCAATTTTTGCACCGCCCGGAATATCGGTATAATCAAAAAACGCTTTAGCGGCTTTATATGCTATGTTTTGTTCGTTATCCATTCCCATACATTTAACTGTAATTTCGTCACTTTTTTCTACAGTTACAATGTCATACACGGGAATTTCGTGCATAACAGTATGCAAAAGGTGGTATCCGTCCTGCCTTTTGCCAACAATATCCAGACATATATTAATTTTTGCAGGGGCTTTAACTAACATAACCGCACCTCACAAGTTTTTTTATTATTTTATCATAAAATATGCATAATTGGAATAGTTTTATAATAAATATTATCAGAAAGATATACGGAGGTATAAAATATGTTAGAGTTAAACAAGCAGGAAGCATGTGTTGGCGAACAGTCCATAATAGCATTTTCACAAGCATATTGCGAGGGCGACATTATTGTTCCTGATACCAAACCTGATATAGCAAAAATTCTGCAGGTGTCTGCCAATGTAGTAATACAAAACAAGCATTGTGCTTATGACAGGGTATCCGTTGACGGCAAATGCGACATTTCCATATTATACATAAGCGAACACAACACGGTATGCTCAATTAACAACGTGCAGTCTTTTTCTCACGTTATAGATGCAAAGGGCGTACTGGAAAATATGGATGCGGAAATTGAAGCAGATTTACAAAATATAGATTACTTTGTTACAAACAGCCGTAAACTGAATGTTAAAATGCTAATTGCAATAGACGTTAATGCCACAAACTGCATTAACAGAGATTTATGTGTGGGGGTATCGGGGGACTCTAATGTCCAGATGCTTAAGAAAAACATAATGCCATTTAACAGGGTTTATAAAGGTACTCAGCAGTTTACAATAAAAGAATGTCTGGAACTTCCTGCAGGAAAGCCCGACATTGACACTATACTTAAGTCGGAAATGCGGCTTAACACATCTGACGTTAAAGTTTTAAACGACAAAATTATAGTAGAAGGAAATGCATTTTTATCTGTTATTTATCTTGATTCAAACGACCAGACGCGGATACATTATGTTGAATACGAATTGCCCTTTTCTGAAATACTGGACACATTAGGCTCAAAAGAGGGTGACGTTACCAACGTAAAAATTAAGTGTGAGCAGTTGTATGCAGAACCCGCCTGTGACAGCGACGGCGACAACAGAAGAATTAACATAGAGGCGGTGGCATCTGCGTGTATTAAAGTTTACTGCGAGTCGGAACTTGAAATAATAGAAGATGCGTACAGTACTGACTGCATAGTTAAAACAGACTGCCAGAGCGACTCTATTGACAAACTGGTAACGTGCAACAAGACGCAGGTGACGTTAAAAGATGTTATAGACCTGCCAAAAGACGTTAGTCAGGTGTTTCGTGTATGTGCAAAACCCAACATTGCAGACACTTACATCGAGGGAAACAAAGTGTGTGTGGGCGGAATAATGGAAGTAGATGTTTTATATATGGCTGATGATGGTGAATGTCCCATCAGTTGCTTTACACACAAGCACAAATTTACTCAGTATATTGAGTGCGACGGCATAAACGAAAGTATGCTTTGCGATGTGTTTGTAACAGTTGACAGCGTAAGTTACAACATTTCGGGCGCATCACAAATAGAATTCCGCATTGTGGCAACTATAGATACAAAAATTATTTCTAAATATGATATTAATTATATTTCTGACATAACTGTAGAAGAACAGTCCACGAATGACAATAATAACTGTATTATTAAAATTTATTTTGTTGGCAAGGGTGACACCTTATGGAACATTGCCAAAAGATACAGAACAACTGCCGATAAAATAATTACTGACAACAATTTGTCAGGAGAAATAACCCCCGGAATGAAACTTATAATTGCGTAAAAAAAGACCTCATTTGAGGTCTTTTTTATTGACATAATTTTTGTACAATGGTATGATAATAAGATAGGGTGACAGAAGTTATCCGAACCACGCCTTAAACCGCGTAATTTCGGTGTATTTCGGCTTGTCATCTTTGCAAGGCGTCAGCCTTGCTGCATCTTCCGCACCAAAATCCTCTCGAAATTTCATCAGATTAAGGTCGAAGAATTTTCAGAGAGGAAATTTTATGACTATGCAAGGCAAAAACGCAGGTAATCCTGACGGATTACCGAGTATTTTAACGTGGCAGAGGTAAAAATTAACCTTTGAAAATCGTGGCTTGGATAGCTTCTGTCACCCTATGGAGTGATATTTATGGAGTTTTCTGTAGTATCAAAATTTGAGCCCACAGGCGACCAGCCAAACGCCATAAAGGAACTGTCCCAAGGTGTTAATAACAACAACAGATTCCAGACACTTTTAGGCGTTACAGGTTCAGGTAAGACATACACAATAGCAAAAGTAATAGAGCAGGTGCAAAAACCTACTCTTATTCTTGCGCACAACAAAACTCTTGCGGCACAGTTGTATGGGGAATTTAAAGAGTTCTTCCCCAACAATGCAGTAGAGTATTTTGTGTCATACTATGATTATTACCAGCCCGAAGCATACATTCCCGTTACAGATACATTTATAGAAAAAGATTCAAAGATTAATGATGAAATAGACAAACTCCGTCACTCTGCCACAATGGCTCTTTTTGAAAGACGTGATGTTATTATAGTTGCAAGTGTAAGTTGCATATACGGTCTGGGCGATCCCGAGGACTATACAGATTTGGTAATCTCAATGCGTCCCGGTATGGAAAAACCAATGGGCGAAATACTGTCAAAACTTGTAGATATGCAGTATGAGAGAAACGACATTAATTTTATAAGGGGTAAATTCCGTGTAAGAGGCGATGTTCTTGAAATATTCCCGTCATCACAGTCGGAAAATGCGGTAAGAGTTGAATTTTTTGGTGACGAAATTGACAGAATTACAGAAATTAATGTTTTAACAGGAGAGATTTTAGGAGAGAGAAAGCATGTTGCAATATATCCTAATTCCCACTACGCCACAACGTCAGCAAAAATGAAAAAGGCAATCGGACAGATACAAAAAGAGCTGGACGAAAGAGTAAAATATTTTAATGATAATGATAAACTTTTAGAAGCACAAAGAATTGCCCAAAGAACAAATTACGATATTGAAATGCTATCAGAAATCGGTTTTTGTCAGGGCATAGAAAACTATTCAAGAATTATAAGCGGAAGAAAACCGGGTACGGCGCCTTATACTTTAATGGACTATTTTCCTGACGATTTTCTGCTTGTAGTTGATGAATCTCACGTTACTTTGCCTCAGGTAAGAGGAATGTATAACGGTGACAGAGCAAGAAAGACGTCTTTAGTTGAATATGGTTTCAGGTTACCTTGTGCCTACGACAACAGACCTCTTAATTTTGAAGAGTTTGAAAGCAAAATCAATCAGGCGATATTTGTAAGTGCCACACCAGGACCTTACGAAAAAGAACATTCTTTGAAAACTGTAGAGCAGGTGATAAGACCAACAGGTCTTGTTGACCCCGAGATTATTATTAGACCTGTAAGCGGACAAGTTGACGACTTATATGGTGAAATAAATGAAGTAGTTGCGAAAAATCAGCGTGTTTTAGTTACTACCCTTACTAAAAAAATGGCGGAAGATTTAACTGCATATTTTGAAAATTTAGGTGTAAAAGTAAAGTATCTTCATTCCGACGTTGAAACATTGGAGCGTGTGGAGATAATCCGTTCACTGCGAATGGGCGAATTTGACGTTTTAGTGGGAATTAACCTTTTAAGAGAGGGACTTGACATTCCCGAAGTATCCCTTGTTGCCATTTTAGACGCAGACAAAGAGGGTTTTTTACGTTCCGAAACCTCTCTTATTCAGACTGTAGGACGAGCAGCAAGAAATGTTGACGGCAGAGTTATTATGTATGCGGACAAAATTACAAACAGTATGCAGTATGCAATAGACGAAACCAACAGACGAAGAAAAATCCAGGACGATTACAACAAGGCACATAATATTACCCCAAGGTCAGTTACAAAAGAAGTCCTTGGCTCAATTGAAACTGTAACGGCAGTAAAAGAGGAAGCGCAAAAACCGATGCCAAAAGATATAGACAAAGAGATAATAAGATTAACAAACGAGATGCAGATTGCCGCATACGAGTTGCAATTTGAAAAAGCGGCAATGCTTCGTGATGAGATTAAACGGCTTAAAGGTGAGTTAAATGAATGAGAATATTGTAATTAAAGGTGCAAGACAGCACAATTTAAAAGACATAAACGTAACTATTCCGAGAGACAAGATGGTGGTTATAACAGGGCTTAGCGGTTCAGGTAAGTCCTCTTTGGCATTTGATACAATATATGCGGAAGGGCAAAGACGTTATGTTGAATCACTTTCTTCTTATGCAAGACAGTTCTTAGGACAGATGGACAAGCCCGATGTTGACTTTATTGAGGGGTTGTCACCTGCAATATCAATAGACCAGAAAACTACCTCCAAAAACCCACGTTCTACTGTGGGTACTGTAACAGAAGTATATGATTATTTAAGGTTATTATTTGCAAGAATAGGTGTTCCCCATTGTCCCCAGTGCGGTGACGAGATAAGACAACAGTCAGTTGACCAGATGGTGGACAGTATTTTGTCAATGGAGGAGGGCACAAGAATTTATCTTTTAGCCCCCGTTATAAGGGAGAAAAAAGGTGAGCATACAAAAATGCTTCAGGGCTTTTACAAAAGCGGTTACGCAAGGGTAAAAGTTGACGGCATTATGTACCGTTTAGAAGATAAAATCGATCTTGACAAAAACAAAAAGCACACAATAGAAATTGTTGTTGACAGACTTGTTATTAAGCAGGATATTAAAAAACGTCTTGCAGATTCTATAGAAACTGCACTAAAGCAGACAAACGGCATTATTGTTGTTGAAAATGCAGACACAGGGGCAAGAGATACTTACAGCCAAAACTATGCTTGTGACAAGTGCGGAATAAGTATCGAAGAACTGTCACCCAGAATGTTTTCATTTAACAATCCTTTTGGTGCATGTC
>JAGCLT010000053.1 GCA_017646825.1 Clostridia bacterium
GGTTAACAATTACCTGCGGAGAGCGAGAACGATGTTTGTTAACGATGTTGAAGAGTTAATGAACATACCAAAAGTGCTAAAAAACAACGATTTAAAGCAGGTATTTAATCAATTGTGGAATGAGTACAAGGAAAGTGGGAACATGAATCAAAAACCCTCGAAATACGAAAGCATTACGAGGGTTTTGTTTTATTGTGTTAAGTTTAATTCTTTTAAATCTTCGTTGGTTATCTTTCCGTTATCTTTTTCAAATTGTTCAACAACAGAACGAATCATATATAATATCTGTCCGCTACCGCTTCTTCCGTTGTATTTTGATACATAATAAAACTTGTTAAGTATATCACTGTCACAGCGAATACTTACATGCTTTTGCTTACTCATATAATCACCTCAATACATAATAACTAAAATTGCACTAAATATACATTGATTTTACACTTTAATTGTGCTATAATGTTAAATATGCACTAATTGTTAGTGCATATTTAGGTGGTGTAATTATGAGTATAAGAATTAAAGTAAAAATTCTTTATAGAATGATTGGAAAGTTGAACTTATATCTTTCTATATGTAATTCGGAAAGTAAACGGGTAATAACTGAAATAAATAAAATAGAAATGTTAATAAAAGAAATAAAATCGGATGCAGAGAAGCAATAAAAAACCGAGGTCTCTAAGCAAGGGACTACTGAAAACAGCGTTGCCCAAAACTCTCGCTCGGTTACTATCAGTATATATGATGAATGGTTAAAAGTCAACCGCAAAAAAAGATGCCAATCATAAAACAGGCATAGACAGACGAGAAATAATTTTACCTACCTGTTCTTATGTTTGACATCTTTCATCGATATAATAACACATATTAACAAAAATGTCAATATCTGGAAAATATATAATATTAAAAACGGCAGATTTTATAATCTGCCGTTTTTGTAATTAGAATGTAATTGTATATGTTTTACCTTTTGTAACATCGATTTTTATAAATCCATTTTCTGTTTCAAATGTTGCATTTGCTTTTTTAACAGGGCGAGGTGTTTCAATATACAATACGCCTGATTTATCAGCAACTACAGTTGCAGTTGCTTTATTGCCTTTCCAGTTCATTGAAACAGTGTAACCGCCTCTTGCACGAAGTTTTTTACATTCACCTTTTTTCCATTCTTTAGGTAGTGCAGGAAGAAGTGAAAGTAGTGTGCAGTTATTATATTCTTCGTGACTTTGCATTAACATTTCTGCAACGCAGGCGGTGAAGCCGAAGTTACCGTCAATCTGGAAAATAGGTCTTTCAAAAGGTGGGTGCACAGAGAACATATTTTCCATTGTCTGCATTTTAAAGAAGTACATAATTCTGCTGTATGCTTTTTCGGAATCTTTAAATCTTGAGTAGTAGGAAAGCATTCTCTGGTTACTCCAGGAGGAGTCACCTACTGCCCAGTTATGAATTTTACTGTCAAGTCTGTACTGAAGTGATTTTTTACATGCTTCCATAAGTTCCGGTGTTTCTCTTGTTACGTCGTAACCTGGGAACAGGCAATACATATGTGAAGTTTCAATATGGAACGGATGCAATTCTTCAAGCTCTTCATTCCATTCAAGAAGTCTTCCGTCTTTACCGATTTTATAGGGAGGAAGTTGTGACAGCATTTTTTCATATTTGCTACTGTCTTTTCCAAGAACTTTACATGCTTTAATTGTATTTTTAAGCAAGTCACCGATAATACCTCTGTCGCAGGTTGCCATAGTACAAACAGAGTATTTGTCTCCATTCCACACAAAGTAGTTTTCAGGAGAAGTTGATGGTCCTGAAACAAGATAACCGTCTTTGTCATAAGTCATCCAGTCATTTAAGAACTGGTAAGCACCGTCTAATATACAGAAGTTTTCTTCTAAAAACTTCTTATCAAGAGTGTGAATATAGTGTTCCCAGATATCTCTTGAAAGCCAGAAACCGCCCATAGGCCAGAAGCCCCACAAGGGCTGGTTTGATGCCTCAATATTGAATCTCCAGATGTCTGTATTATGCCATACCATCCATCCCTTAAGTCCTAAACTGTTACCTCTTTCATACAAATCTTTAAGCATAGAGATAAGGGGCATATGACATTCTGGCAAATTACAAACTTCCATTGGCCAGTAGTTCATATTTGTATTGATATTAAGTGTATAGTTAGCACGCCAGGGAGCCATAAGGCTACTGTCCCACAAGCCCTGCAGATTTGCCGGTTGTGTGCCCTCTCTTGAAGAGCATATTGCAAGATATCTGCCGAAGTTAAATGCTAATGCCGCAATATTTGCGTCCTTTTTATAGTTTTTAATTCGTTCGTCAGTTGGCAAATTACTGTCATCGCCGATTGACAAATCAACTCTACCATACAGTTTTTTATAATCTGCAACGTGGCGTTTCTTTAATTCTGCATAAGATTTTTTACTTGCATTTTCGATAACATCGGCACACAGTTTTTTATACTCTTTACCGTTACTTACGGGCATTTTATCATAGCCGTTAAATGAAGTTTTAAGAGCAAAAAGGATTGTCATTTCAGTTGTACCTGAAATTTCCATTGCGCCGCCGCTGTTCATAATTTTTGGGTTTGGTCCGTCAGGAATTACTTTTACTATTGATTTATACTGTACGCCCTCGGTTTTATCGTCATATACCATAATGTAGTTGTTAGGACCTGTAAGTTCAGGACATTTGCCTTCGTAGGACATAATGTCATTGCCCTCAATGACAGACTTATTCATAAGGGATACTGACTCATAAATATTATATGTAAGAGGGATATTGCTCTTGAAGTGATATACTAAAACGTCGTCGGGATGTGATACAAATGCCTCTTTTTTAATAGTGATTTCACCCATTCTAAAAGAGGAAGATACGATACCTGTATTTAAGTCAAGTTCTCTTTTATAGTTTGAAATTTTCTGTTGCGGGTGGATGATATCAACATAGATACTGCCGTATGACAAAAAGGCCTGTGTTGAATGGTTTTCCATACAAGCAGAAGTCATTTTTGTTGCTTCGTCATATTTTCTTTCGGCTAACAGTTTTCTTATTTCTGCCAACTGTTCTTTTGTTATTTTTGATTTGTAGTTATTGGGGTAACCTGTCCAGAGTGTTTCTTCGTTAATCTGCAGTCTGTCGCAGGACGGTCCGCCAAACACCATTGCACCCAAACGTCCGTTACCGATTGGAAGAGCTGATTCCCACTGGGTCGCTTCTTTTTTGTACCACAGTTTATTGTTCATTTTTAACTTTTCCTTTTTTTAATATGTCATATCTTACAAAACCTACAATAACTGAAATTAAAATACAAATATGTGTAACAAGGTTTGCAGTTGCAACAGGTGTTGCAATACAGTCAAATGTTATCCACACAAGCATATTTAGGAAGAACAGAATTCTTGTAACTGTTGAGTTTTGTATACTTACTGCAAACAGGAATATCATTGAGCCGATAAGGGGCAGCAAATCGTTTGGTAATGCTACTTTTTGTGCAAGGTATGCAGTAACAATAAATGATGCCACATAGCCAAAGAAGAAAATTACAGTTATGTATTTTTTAGGATTCTGGTCTTTTCTTAAATAGAAGTAGTTGGTAAGTGTCTGAAGTGCACCTACGAAACAAGCAAAACCGCCAGCCATTTTTGTAGGGCCTAACAGGAAGTAACTAAGCGCTACAAATAAGTTTGAAATCATCTGTGAAATAATAATGTGTGACTGTTTCTTTAACTGGAAGCCTACGATTGCCGCAGCAGTTGCAACATAACCGAAAATAAGTGATAGAGTAGTTAGCATAATTATACCGTCCTTTTCTTAAATAACTTTTTTATTTTTTCATTATTGCCTTTTACGTCTTCAAAGTAGAAAGACACCAAAAAGCCAATTACAACCAGAATTAAAGCTACAACAAGAGATTTAACCGATGTAATTGCACAATTTTGATTTAACACGTTAGGTATTATGGACAAGAACAATCCGAAAATTACTGAAAACGTAATTGTGTAAAAGTTTTTAATTAAAATGTGCATTACCGATGAAATAAGCACTGCACCTACTACCAATCCCAAAAGTGCAGGAACAATAATACTGATATTAAGTTGGGCAAGAGAACTTACATAAAGTTCGTAAAGCCCAAGGGCAGAAAGAATTACTGCACTGTCAACGCCCGGGATTATGGATGACCCTGCAACTGCAACGCCAAGGAGTACTGACTGCAACAAGTTAGGGTTTGTTACAACAGGAAACCAGTTTTTATTAAGTGAAAATAAAAACAGTCCGATTACAGCACCTAATGCGATTAAAAAATAGTATTTATTGTTAAAGCCTCTTTTTTTCACTTCTTTGTAGAAAAGAGGAACAGTTCCGATTACAAGTCCTAA
>JAGCLT010000054.1 GCA_017646825.1 Clostridia bacterium
AAAGGCAGTTTTATATAATCTTGTAGAGAGTATAAGATACATTTCTGTAATGCTTACTCCATTTATGCCTGAAACTGCAGAAAAAATTGCACAGCAGATTAACTGTGATTTGCTTACATGGGAAAGCATCGGAGAATTCGGAAAAATCGAAAACGGAAAAACTGTAGGCGATGCAACTCCTTTATTTGCAAGAATTGATGAGGCAAAAAAATTAGAGGAGTTAATCAATGGATAATTTGTTTGACAGTCACACTCACCTTGATGACGAAATGTTTGACGGTGACAGAGAACAGGTCATAGAAAATACAAAAAAAAGCGGTGTAAAACTGCTTACAAATATTGCAAGCAGCATAAAAACATCTTATCAGTCTGTGGAACTGGCGGATAAATACGACTTTATTTATGCTACGGTTGGCGTTCACCCATCTGATGTGTATGATATGACAGACAGAGATTTGCAAATAATCGAAGAATTGTCAAAGCACGAAAAGGTTGTTGCAATAGGTGAAATTGGTCTTGACTATCACTATGACGGATATGATGAAAAACTGCAGAAGTACTGGTTTTCAAAACAGCTGGAACTTGCGGAAAAACTTGATATGCCTGTGGTTATTCATTCCAGAGATGCTGCGAAAGATACAATGGATATTTTAAAAAATGTCAACACAAAAGGCATAATCCATTGTTATTCGGGAAGCCTTGAAATGGCAAAAGAATATATAAATATGGGTTATTATATTTCATTTACGGGAACAGTAACCTATAAAAATGCTAAAACTGCAGTTAAGGTTGCATCGGAAATTCCTTTAGACCGACTGCTTATTGAAACAGACAGTCCGTATCTTTCTCCTGACGGTTTCAGAGGTACAAGAAATGACAGTTCAAGAGTAAGATATGTGTGCGAGAAAATTGCTCAGTTAAGAGGCATAACCCCGCAGGAACTGGCGGACATTACTTATGAAAATGGGAAAAGGGTGTATAGAATTGATAATCAGTTATAATTTGGGTAATTCACTTTACATAAACTTAACAAACAGGTGCTCAAACAGTTGCGATTTCTGTTTGAGAGCATCAAAAGGTCAGCCTGAAATTGACAGTAACAAATGGGAAACAAGTGACGATTTAAGCGGAACAAGTGAGTTGTGGCTTGACTACGAGCCGGAAGTTTCCGAAATCATTGAGGACCTTTCAAAAAGAGATTTGAAATCTTATGATGAAATAGTATTTTGCGGTTTCGGTGAGCCTTTTATGAGATTTTACGATTGCCTGGAAATTGCAAAATGGTTAAGAGAACAACAGGTTAAAAAAATAAGAGTAAATACAAACGGTCAGGCAAATCTTATTTTCGATACTGATGTTACGCCTTTAATGGCAGGATTATTTGACGTTGTGTCAGTAAGTCTTAACAACAAAAATGCTAAAGAATATGACGCTACCTGCCACAGCGACTTTGGTGAAAAAGCATACGACGGTTTACTTGAATTTGGCGAAAAGTGTGCAAAACTTGGTATAAGAACAGTTTTTTCAGTAGTTGATATATTACCGAAAGAAGATATTGAAGTTTGTAGGAAACTGGCTACTGACAGAGGATGTGAACTGAGAGTACGAGAATATATTGAATAACTAAAGTAACCTCCCAGACATATAATGTTGTGGGAGGTGTTTTTATGTATTATGTAGTATTTAACTCTGTAACTTTAGCAACTCGTGTAAAGAATTCTTTTAAATATACGGGTGAACGTGTACGCCTTGCTCACACACCCAAAACTATTTCCAAAGGCGGTTGTTCCTATAGTGTTATAGTGGAAAAGCATCTTGTTCCAAAAGTTATGGAGGTTGCTTCCCAATACGGTATAAAAGTATTGGGAGTTTATGAAGAAACTACGGACGGATTTGCCGAGGTGTATAGTTATGATATATCTTGACAATTCTGCTACAACTCATCATAAGCCAAGAGCAGTAACTGATGCAGTTTATGATTATATAAAAAATTTCTCTTCCAACAGCGGAAGAGGAAGCCACAAATTAAGTAATTATTCAGGTGAAATGGTGTATAGTTGCAGAGAACTTATTGCAACTCTTTTTAATATTGACGACCCGTCACTGATTGCTTTTACCCCAAATACCACAACTGCAATCAACTTTGCTATACACGGACTTTTAAATAAAGACAGTCACGTGGTCATTGGCGGTATGGAGCATAACTCTGTTTTACGTCCTGTTGTGGATGTGGGTTGTAATTATTCGGTGGCAAAGGCGGACCATACTGGTCTTGTTTCTGCAAAAAGTGTTGAAAATGCAATTACGCCCAAAACGTCTCTGATTGTTATTAACCACGCTTCAAATATTGTGGGAACTATTAATCCTATAGAAGAAATAGGGAAAGTAGCAAAAAAACACAATGTTCCTTTTATGGTGGATTGTGCCCAGACTGCAGGAGTAGTTGACATTGACGTTAAACGTGACAACATATCAGTTCTGGCATTTGCAGGACACAAATTGTTGTACGGTCCTACAGGCACGGCTGGGTTATATGTCAGCAAAAATATAATTTTAAAGCCCATAATTCAGGGTGGTACGGGAACAATGTCAGAAAGTATGTTTCAACCGTCATTTATGCCTGATATGCTTGAAAGCGGAACCCTTAACCTTGTTGGAATTGCAGGTCTTAAAGAGGGTGTCCGTTTTGTACTGCAAAACGGCGTGTATAATTTATTTAACTACGAAAAAGGACTTGTCAGGGAGTTGAAGCGGGGTCTGTCCGGAATTAACCGTATAAAAATTTACGGAAACGAGCATAGCGTGGGTGTGGTAGGTTTTGTTGTTGACGGTACTGACAGTGTCACCGTGTCTTCTTTGTTGGATGAACAGTTTGATATTGCATCACGGGGAGGACTTCACTGTGCTGTACTTGCCCACAATTCGTTGGGCACAACAGACACCGGTCTTGTCCGCTTAAGTGTCAGCAGATTTAATACAATAGATGAAATTGAAAAAACAGTTGATGCAATAAAGCGAGTTTTATAAGGTCACCACCAGATAAGGGAGCATTGGTTTTGAAGTCTGATTTTTCGTTTATGCTTCGTAAAAAAATCCCGAAATATATCTATATTACGGAATTTTTATTACTTGCCTAATTCAAAAAATCAGATATTCAAAACTGCAAAGCATCCTAAAAACAAAATTTTTTAATGAAGTTCAAGGCAAAAATAACCCATAATCCTGACGGATATGGGTTGTTTTTAACGCGGAAATTCGTAAAAAAGGTGAATTTTAGGACAATACTGCCTTGTCTGGTGGTGACCCTGCTTTATTAAATTTATGTTTCATTGTAGATTTTATACCGATAATATGATACAATAATTATGATAGAAGGTGAAAATATGTCTTTTTACGAGTTTTTATTTGACTGGACAAACTATACATTTATGAGAAATGCCTTTTTGGCAATACTTTTAATAACCCCTGTTTTTGGTTTATTGGGCAGTATGATTGTCAACAACAAAATGTCATTCTTTTCCGATGCATTAGGACACAGCGCATTAACGGGAGCAGGTATAGGTGTAGTACTTGGTATTTCCAATATAAATGTTTCTATGATTGTGTTTTCAGTGATTTTTGCCGCAGGTATAGTATATATAAAACACGTTGGTAAAACGTCAATGGACACAACCATCGGTGTATTTTCTTCAGTAGCAGTTGCCCTTGGTCTTGTTCTGTTATCTGGGGAGGGGTACGGCAAATATTCTTCACTTATTGTTGGTGATATTTTAAGCATAACTCCAAAAGAAACAGTAATGCTTTTTGTGTTACTTGCGGTTGTTCTTCTGGTGTGGTTTGTTTTATACAGACAGTTAACTCTTGTAAGTTTAAGTAAGTCTATTGCCACAAGCAGAGGAATTAACGTCGTTGCGGTTGAAACGATGTTTACAGTTTTAATTGCTGTTGTTGTGACTGTTTCCATTAAATGGGTGGGGCTTCTTATTATAAATTCTTTGTTTATTCTCCCTGCAGCATGTTCAAGAATGATTGCGAAGAATATGAAACAGTATGTATGGTTTTCCGTTGTTATTTCTGTTTTATGCGGAATTGCAGGTTTGTTTACGGCTTTTCATTTAGGAACTCCTGCAGGTGCAACTGTCGCACTTTACTGCGGAGTACTTTACTTTTTGTTTTTTGTTTTAAAAAGGAGATAATTTATGAAAAAATTCTTTTTATTGTTAATTGTATTGCTTTTGCTATGTGTGAGTGTTTATGCGCAGGACGGAGTGCAAACAGCAATACAGACATTAAAATTGAATACTCAGGAAGTTGCTCAGGTTGCAGACACAGGTAACGGCTATTATATTGCAGTACCCGATGTTGACGGGGTAAGTTATATCTCCTGTACCTATGACGGAGTTGTTTTGTCCTATGTTAAAGACGTGCAAAAGGAACACAGTCTACTTCCCCTTTTAACCAAAAATGATGCAAAAAGATTTGCACAGTCCTTTGTTATCAACGTTGCCCCCGATATTTTAGGCACAATCGATTTGTCCAAAGCAGAAGTGACTTATAACGGAACATTTA